>NZ_JARAYQ010000078.1:0-32855 GCF_033794505.1 Streptomyces sp. MB09-01
CCGTAGCGCCGCAGGCACCCGCACCGGACTCCCCCCAGCCCGTCCGCCCCGCGAAGGCCGTCGCGCCGCGCCCCGTCGTACGTCCCGTCGCGGTGAACGACGACGTGGCCGGCGTGCCGTGCCCCGCCTGCGGCACGCCCAACCCGCCCGACCGCCGCTTCTGCCGCCGCTGCGCGGCTCCGCTGACGCCCACCACCGCGCCGGCTCCCCTGCCGTGGTGGCGGACGATCTGGCCGTTCCGCCGCCGCACGCGCGCCGGCTCGGGCCGTATGGTGCGCTTCCTGGTGGTCCTGGCCGTCCTCCTGGCCCTGTGCGCGGGCGGCTTCCTGCTGCTGCCGGCCGGACGGCACCTGATCGAGGACACCCGCGACAAGCTCGGCAAGGCCAAGGCCGTGACCGCCACCCGCGTCGAGGCGAGCGCCGAGGTGCCCGGGCATCCGGTGGGCGACAGCACGGACGGGCTCAGCAACCGCTACTGGGGCGCGCCCGGCCCCGGCGCCTCGGTGACGTACACCTTCGCCAAGCCGTTCCGCCTGGTCGACGTGATCATCACCAACGGCGCCTCGCCATCGCCCGAGGACTACGCGAAGCAGGCACGGGCGCTCCAGATCGACATGGAGGTGACGGCGCGGGACGGCCGGAAGGTCCACAAGAAGCTCGCCCTGAGCGACAAGCCCGGCCCCCAGACGTTCCCCACCGGCATCAGCGACGTCACGACGATCCGACTGACCCTCGACGCACCCGCCGGTTCGGCGCCGGACCGCCATCTCGCCCTGGCCGAGGTGGAGTTCTTCCAGCGGAGCTGACGGACCCGGCGGGCCAGCACGAATCCGGACCGCCCCACGCCCCGGCCGCATACCGTGGATCCCATGGAGACACGTGCGCGGCTGGAGCCGTGGGGCGACGGGGACTTCTGGCTGCTGGAGCGCGCGAACGAACCCGCGATGACCGGGCATCTCGGCGGGCCGGAGACGCCGGAGAAGCTCGCCGAACGGCAGCGGCGCTACGAGGCGCTGAGCGCGCGGGAGCCGGCCGCCGGACGGATGTTCCGCGTCGTACTGGAGCCCTCCGGCGAGACCGTCGGCAGCATCGGCTTCTGGGAGCGCGAGTGGCGGGGCGAGCCGGTCTACGAGGCCGGCTGGGGCGTGCTGCCCGAGTTCCAGGGCAGGGGGCTGGCGGTGGCGGCGCTCGCCGAGCTCCTGGCCTACGTCCGCGCCCACGGCACCCGCGACAGCGTCCACGCCTTCCCGGGGACGGACCACCCGGCGTCCAACGCCGTCTGCCGGCGGGCGGGGTTCGAGTGCCTGGGAGAGGTCGACTTCGAGTACCCGCCCGGCGTGCCCCACCCGAGCCGCGACTGGCGCTACCGGGTGGCGCCTCGGCCCGGGACCACAGCGTCCGGCGGGACCGCCTCGCCGGCCGGGATCACACCGTCAGGATGATGCGGCCGCGGACTCCCGGGGCCGCGAGGCGGTCGTGCGCCTTCTGCGCGTCGGCGAGGGGGAAGGCGTCCGCCACCCGGAGCGTGAGCTCGCCCGCGTCCACCAGGGACACCAGACGCGCCAGGTGCTCCCCGTCCGGTGCGACCTCCTGCTCCTCCACGCGGATCCCCCGCTCCGCCGCCGGAGCCGCGCCCGGGATCACACCGACGTAGACCCCGCCGTCGCGGACGAAGCCCAGCGCGGGATCCCCCAGGACGGCCGTGTCCAGGACCCCGTCCACCGGCCCGGCCGGAGCCCCGCCGCGCGGGACGAAGGCGGCCGCGCCCAGGGACCGTACGAAGTCCTCGTCCCCCGCGCCCGCCAGGGCCGTCACCACCAGGCCGGCCCGCGCCGCGAGCTGCACCGCCAGCCCGCCGACCACGCCTGCCGCGCCGGTGACGAGCACCGAGGCGCCGGGGGCGAGCCCCAGCAGGTCCACCGCGCGGGCCGCGGTGAGCCCGGCCAGCGGCAGCCCCGCCGCGGTCACGGCGTCCACCGTGGCCGGCGCGGCCACCACGGCGGTGGCGTCGAGCACCGCGTACTCCGCGTGCGTGCCCAGCGGCTTCACCGACCCGTAGTGCAGCCCCACGACCCGGTCGCCACGGCGGTGGCCGGTCACGTCCGCGCCCACCTCGTCGATCTCCCCGGCCACGTCCCAGCCGAGACCGAGCCGCTGCCCGGCGTCGCCGAAGACGCCGGCGCGGACCGCGCCGTCCACCGGGTTGACCCCCGCGGCCCGCACCCGGATCCGCACCTGGCCCGCCGCCGGCCGCGGCACCGGCACCTCGGCCAGCTCGACCCGCTCCGGCCCGCCGAACTCGTTCACCACGACCGCCAGCATCGTCCGCTCGTCGCCCATGTCGCCAACTCCCCTTGTCCGTTGCCGTGTTCCCGCTGACCACTAACCTAGGGAGAGGTACTCTCTTTCCGTAAGTGCGCACTTCAAAGTGCGTACCCGACCCCGAAGTAACCCTGAAGCACCCAGCACCCGAAGTGACACGACGTGGGGGACCGCATGGCCACCAGCACCGCCGCAGCCCGCCGTACGGAAGCCCGCGCCGGCTACGACGCCTTCCTCAAGGAATGCCCCACCGGCCAGCTCCTGGCCCGCATCAGCGACAAGTGGGTCGGCCTCATCGTCAGCGCCCTCGCCCAGGCCGACGACCGGTCCCTGCGCTACAGCGACCTCGGCCGCAAGATCCCCGGCGTCAGCCAGAAGATGCTCACCCAGACCCTCCGCTCCCTCGAACGCGACGGCCTCGTCAGCCGCACCGTCACCCCCACCGTCCCCGTCCGCGTCGACTACCGGCTCACCGAACTCGGCAACAGCCTCAGCTGCCTCCTCACCTCCGTGAAGCTCTGGGCCGAGAACCACTTCGACGAGGTCAGCGCCCACCGCGACACGTACGACCAGGCCATCGCCTCATCCGCCTGACCTCGGTAAAGGGGCGGCGGCCGACGCCCCGGAAATGGCATGCTGGCAGGGTGAACGGACCCGGTATTCAGCTCACCCTCGCCCCCGAACTGCGCCTCTTCGCCCCGCCCAGTCGGCGCGCCGAACGCGTACCGACCGCGACCGACGGCGCCTCCAGCCTCGGCCACGTCGTCGAATCGGCCGGCGTCCCGCTCACCGAAGTCGGCCGCCTCCTCGTCGACGGCCACGAGGTGCCCGTCTCGTACGTCCCCCAAGACGGCCAGAACGTAGAGGTGTTCGGCGTCGACCGACCCCAGCGGATCCCCGGAGCCCCGCTCCGCTTCCTCCTCGACGTCCACCTCGGCACCCTGGCCCGCCGCCTGCGCCTGCTCGGCGTCGACGCCGCCTACGAGAACGAGGACATCGGCGACCCCGCCCTCGCCACCCGCTCCGCCGCCGAGCAGCGCGTCCTGCTCTCCCGCGACCGCGGACTGCTGCGCCGCCGCGAACTGTTCGCCGGCGCGTACGTCTACAGCGACAACCCCGACGAGCAACTGCGCGACGTCCTCGGCCGGTTCGCACCCGTCCTCGCACCGTGGACCCGCTGCACCGCGTGCAACGGCCCGCTCCACGAGGCCGACAAGGAGAGCGTCGGCGACCGCCTCGAACACGGCACGCACCGCTCCTACGACGTGTTCGCGCAGTGCACCGAATGCGAGCGCGTCTACTGGCGCGGCGCCCACCATGCCCGCCTGGAGCGGATCGTCGACGAGGCCCTCGTCGAATTCGGCACCTGACCGGGCCGGGCACGGACACGGGCGCGAACACGGTTACGGGCGCGAGCACGGTTACGGGCGCGAGCACGGTTACGGGCGCGAGCACGGCAGGCGCGCGGCGCGGCCACTAGAAGGCGTACGCGTCACCCGTGTCCAGCGCCAGCACCACGTGCTCGTCGTTCCCGTGGTTCCGGTCCGTCGCACCGCCGTCCCACCACGTGTCCACCCGCACCACCACCTCCGGCACCCGCTCCCGCAGCGCCAGCGCCAGCCCGATGTGCCGGCCCCGCCCGTGCAGCGGCAGCGGGCCCGTCTCGCACACCACCTCGCGCGCACCGGCCCGCGCGCAGCCCTCCGCCAGCTCCTGCCGGTCCGCGAGCTCGGCCGACAGCCGCACCCGCAGCGTCGCGTTCGCCAGCGCGGCCGGCCCGTCGTTCTCCGGGACCAGCCAGATCCGCAGGTGCGCCTCCGAAAGGTGGACCCGGCCGTGGTACGCCACGTCGGCCTCCGGCCCGGCCGAAGCCGGAGCACCCGCCGAGGCCCACCCGGGCGGCGCACCCGCACCCGCACCCAGCGCCAGCAACCCCGCCACCACCACACTCCGTACGGCACCACGGCGCACCGCCACCACCTCCTCGCGCGGAGGCTAGCCACCCGAAGCCACGGCCGATCGGACCATCACACGAATGAGGGCGGGCCGTACCCCCATCTGCCCGCAGCCGTCCTCGTACGCTTCCAGCCATGCTCATCGCACGCTCCGCCGCACTCTTCACCCTCGCCGCGCTCCTGGAGATCGGCGGCGCCTGGCTCGTCTGGCAGGGCGTCCGCGAGCACAAGGGCTGGGCCTGGATCGGCGCCGGGGTGATCGCCCTCGGCCTCTACGGCTTCGTCGCCACCCTCCAGCCCCAGGGCGACTTCGCCCGCGTCCTCGCCGCCTACGGCGGAGTCTTCGTCGCCGGATCCCTCCTCTGGGGCGTCCTCGCCGACGGCTACCGCCCCGACCGCTGGGACGTCATCGGGGCCCTCGTCTGCCTCACCGGCATGGCCGTGATCATGTACGCCCCCCGCGGGCGCTGACCCGCCGGCCTGCCGGACCCGCGCCTATGCTGGCGGGTAATCGCCCGTATGAACGACCTACGCACGACCGAGGAGCCCCGTAGATGAGCACGGCACCGGCCACCCGAACCGCCGTAGTCACCGGCGCGAGCAGCGGCATCGGCGCGGCCACCGCCCGACAGCTCGCCGCCGCCGGCTACCACGTCGTCCTCACGGCCCGCCGCAAGGACCGCATCGAGGCCCTCGCCGCCGAGCTCACCGACGCCGGCCACTCCGCGGCCGCCCACGCCCTCGACGTCACCGACCGCGCCGCCGTCGACGCCCTCGCCGCCTCCCTCGACCGCTGCGACGTGCTCGTCAACAACGCGGGCGGCGCCATCGGAGCCGAGCCCGTCGCCACCGGCGACCCCGCCGACTGGCGCACGATGTACGAGGTCAACGTCATCGGCACCCTCAACGTCACCCAGGCCCTGCTCCCCGCCCTCACCGCCTCCGGCGACGGCACGGTCGTGGTCCTCTCCTCCACCGCCGGCCACTCCACGTACGAGGGCGGCGCCGGCTACGTCGCGGCCAAGAACGGCGCCCGCGTCCTCGCCGAGACCCTCCGCCTGGAGATCGTCGGCCAGCCCGTGCGCGTCATCGAGATCGCCCCCGGCATGGTCAAGACGGAGGAGTTCGCGAAGACCCGCTTCCGCGGCGACGCCGAGAAGGCGGAAAAGGTCTACGCGGGCGTCGCGGAACCCCTCTCCGCCGACGACGTGGCCGACACCATCACCTGGGCGGTGACCCGCCCCAGCCACGTCAACATCGACCTCCTCGTGGTCCGCCCCCGCGCCCAGGCCTCGAACACGAAGGTCCACCGCGAGCTCTAGAGGAGTCCCGCCGCCTTCAGGTGCGGCATCAGGGCCGCGGGCTTCAGCCCCGCGGCCCTGGCCGCGCCCAGCGCCCGCTCCAGGTCCGCCGCCAGCGTGAAGTGCAGCAGCACGATGTCCCCGGCCTTCAGCCGCGGCGTGGGCGGCGTCTCGCCCCAGGTGGTGAAGTCGTGCGTCCACGTGACGAGCGCCTTCACCCCGCACGCCTTGGCCGCGAGCCGCACCTCGTCGTTCACGGCCCCGTAGGGCGGCCGCAGCAGCTTCGGCGCCCCCCGAAGCCGGCCTCGATCCGCTCCCCGGCCCCGCACACCTCGGCGTCCTTCCCGGCCGCGCCTACCTGTGCCACTTCGCCACCAAGGAAGCGGCGATGGAGCTGGCCGCGCACCTGTACTACGACGGCTGCCTGGGCCTGGAGCGCAAGAAGGCCAAGGCCGTCGAAATCCGCAGCTGGGTCCGGCCGGCGGACATGCGGATCGCCCCGCCCCGCCGCCGCTGGACCCCGAAGGACGACGAGACCCTTCTGCGGTTGAACGGCCCCGCGGCAGCCGGAACCGCCCTCGACCGGACCGAACAGAGTTGCGCCATGCGCCTCTGGCGCCTGCGCACCGGCAGGGTCTGAGGAATAGACGCGGGGGAGCCCGGACCGATCACGATCGGTCCGGGCTCCTCCACTCCCCCGACAGCCGCACCCAGGCGTCAGCCCTTGATGCAGACGACCTGCCTCAGCTTGGCCACGACCTCCACCAGGTCGCGCTGCTGCTCCATGACCTGCTCGATCGGCTTGTACGCCGCCGGAATCTCGTCCACGACGCCGGAGTCCTTGCGGCACTCGACACCACGGGTCTGCTCCACCAGGTCCCGCGCGGAGAACCGCTTCTTCGCCGCCGTACGGCTCATCCTCCGGCCCGCGCCGTGCGAGGCGGAGTTGAAGGCGGCCGTGTTGCCGAGGCCCTTCACGATGTACGTGCCGGTCGCCATCGAGCCGGGGATGATCCCGTAGTCACCCCTCCCGGCGCGGATCGCACCCTTACGCGTGACCAGCAGGTCCATGCCGTCGTACCGCTCCTCCGCCACGTAGTTGTGGTGGCAGCTGATCTCCTGGTCGAAGGAGACCTTCGCCTTCCGGAATTCCCTGCGCAGGACCTCCTTGAACAGGCTCATCATCACGGCGCGGTTGTACTTGGCGTACTCCTGCGCCCAGTAGAGGTCGTGCCGGTACGCAGCCATCTCCGGAGTTGCCGCAAGGAACACAGCGAGATCCCGGTCAATCAGCCCCTGGTTGTGCGAGAGACCCCGCGCGATACCGATGTGATGCTCGGCCAGCTGGTTGCCGATGCCCCGTGATCCCGAGTGCAGAGTCAGCCACACCGCTCCCTCACCATCGAGATTCAGCTCGATATGGTGATTTCCCTGGCCGAGGCTTCCCATTTGCCGCATCGCCCGGTCCCGCCGGAACTTCACCGCATCCGCGACGTAGTCGAAGCGCTCCCACAGGTCCCCGAAGCCCGCTTCCGTGAAGCCGTACAGCCGCGCCGGATCCACGGCCTCTCGATGCATCGCGTTCCCCACCGGGATCGCCTGCTCGATCTTCGACCGGAGCTTGGACAGGTCCCCCGGCAGGTCGTTCGCCGTCAGGGACGTCTTCACCGCCGACATGCCGCAGCCGATGTCCACGCCCACCGCCGCCGGACAGACCGCGTCCTTCATGGCGATCACCGAGCCGACCGTGGCGCCCTTGCCGTAGTGGACGTCCGGCATGACGGCCAGGCCCTTGATCCAGGGGAGGGTGGCGACGTTGCGCAACTGCTGCATCGCGCCGCCCTCGACCGATGCCGGGTCGGTCCACATCCGGATGGGAACGTTCGCCCCGGGCACCTCTACATACGACATACGGAATCAATCCCCCGAGAACCACAGAAAAGTCAGAATGCGCAAAAGCCTCGCTCTTGATCCCAAATACGACAGGGGACCGGCGCCGGCACCAGCGTGTGCGATAGACATTGTGTCCAGCCGTGACCAAGTAGCGGCAACGCATTTTCCTGACCGTCGGGGGCCCGCCGGTCGAAGGGAGCCAGTGGACGTGCAGCGCAAGGCGGTACGGCGAGGGTCGCGGATCCTGCCAGGCATCGCGGTGCTCACCGCACTCGCGGCCGGCGCCCTCGGTCTGACCGGGTGCACCGGCGGGAGCAGCGGCGGCGGCACCAGCGACTCGAAGGCCGGCGGCAACCCCGCCGCGCCCGCCCAGCCGGGGAAGTACCGCAGTCTGCCCGCGCCCTGCAAGGCCGGAGTCGACAGCAAGAAGCTCAAGGCCATGCTCCCGGCCGGCGACAGCCTCACCCCCGAGCAGCGCGACCAGCTGTACTCCGGCGTCGCGGACGCCTCGTACGACGGCGACCGGCACGTCGGCTGCCGCTGGACCGCGCAGACGCCGGAGGAGACGCGGCTGCTGTCGGTCGGCTTCGAGCGCGTGGTCTCGTACGACCGGGCCACCTCCAGCGACGACGACAAGGCGAAGCAGGTGTACGTACGCCTGCTCACCGACGCGAAACTTCCCTTCCCCGGGCCGGCCACGAGCCCGACCCCCTCGGCTCCCGCAGCTCCCGCCGCCCCCACGCCCGCGGTCGCCGCCACGGGCACGGCCACGCCCTCCGCCGGAGCGCCGTCCCCCGGCGGGAGCCCGTCCGCGCCGGTGGAGCTCGGTTCCCGCGTCCTGGACGGCCTCGGCAGCCAGGCCTTCATCGAGGACAAGCTGAGCCCCGCCGGGGCCACCGCCGCGCAGGCGCGCACCGTGCGGATCGTGTTCCGCACCTCGAATGTCATCGTCAAGGTCGAGTACAGCGTGCAGCCGTCCCTGCCCGGCACGGTCCCGCCGAGTGCCGAAACCCAGGACAGGGCACAGCAGTTGGCGCAGGCTCTGGTGGAGCGTTTGGCCGAGTGAACAACGCCCGCCGCGGCCGGGCGTGACGCCGCGCACAGCAGGCGGGCACCCGCTCGGGCTACCGTTGCCCGGGTCCCGCGTCCGAAGATGACCCTCACACGCACTGAAGGAACCATGCACCGATCAGCCTCGCGCCTCACCCGCGTTCTCGCCTGCGCAGCCGTCCCGGTGATCCTCACCGTCGCCGGGTGCTCGTCCGACTCGGGCAAGGACTCGGGCTCGAACGGCGGCAAGAAGTCCACTTCCTCCTCGTCGGCCAAGCCCAACGCGAAGTCCACCCCCGAGCTGGAGAAGGCGGCGTACGCCACGCTTCCCGACCCCTGCAAGGCGCTCCAGACGGCGACGATAGACACGGTCGTTCCGGAGGCGAAGGACAAGAACGGTACGGCGGCCAAGTCGAACGACCTGGCCAGCCGTGCCAGCTGCTCCTGGAACGGCCTGGACTCGGACGGTCTGAAGGGCTCGCAGTACCGCTGGCTGTCGCTCTCCTTCTTCCGCGCCGACTCGCACGCCTCGCTCGGCAGCGCCAACAAGCGTGCCGAGGAGGAGTACAACAAGCAGGTCGAGAAGGCGAAGGCGACCGAGGGCGCGCAGAACCTGAAGCCCGAGGCCACGGAGGGGATCGGCGACCAGGGGACGTCGGTCGTCTACAGCGTCAAGAAGGACGTCGACTTCTTCAACACGACGGTCGTGGCGCGCACCCAGAACGTAGTGGTCACGCTCGACTACAACGGTGCCGCGTACGAGGGTGCCGGTGCTCCGGACCAGGCCAAGCTGCTCCAGGACGCCATCGCGGCGGCCAAGGAGGCCGTGGCCTCGGTCGACGCCGCCAACAAGCAGCAGGCGGAGCAGCCGCAGTCGCAGTCGCCGCAGCCCCAGCAGTAGCCGCAGCCCCAGCAGTAGTGGCGGTGGCGGCGGGGCGGGGCCTCCTGGGGCACTGACATCCAGTCACCCGTACGCTGTGCCTGCCGCAGCTCGGTAAAGGCTCGGTAAGTACTCAGCGCTCGGTTTGTGCTCGACAAGGGGAGGGGATCGCGGGTGGCCGCGATGCAGCTGACTCGTACGCACCGGATACTCATCGGCGTCGTGGTCGCGGGAGCCGTGGTCATCGCGGGGATCGGCTTCGCGGGCTCGTACGCCGCGGTGCGCACCCTCGCCGAGCAGAAGGGCTTCGGCAGCTTCTCGCTGGTGTTCCCGATCGGTATCGACGCGGGCATCTGCGTGCTGCTCGCGCTGGACCTGCTCCTGACCTGGCTCCGCATCCCCTTCCCGCTGCTGCGCCAGACGGCGTGGCTGCTGACGGCGGCGACGATCGCCTTCAACGGTGCGGCTTCCTGGCCGGACCCGCTGGGTGTCGGCATGCACGCCGTGATCCCGATCCTGTTCGTGGTGACGGTGGAGGCGGCCCGGCACGCGGTGGGCCGGATCGCGGACATCACCGCGGACCGGCACATGGAGGGCGTGCGGATCACGCGGTGGCTGCTGTCGCCGATACCCACGTTCAAGCTGTGGCGCCGGATGAAGCTGTGGGAGCTGCGCTCCTACGAGCAGGCGGTGGGCATGGAGCAGGACCGGCTGATCTACCAGGCGCGCCTGCAGGCGCGGTACGGGCGTTCCTGGCGGCGGAAGGCTCCGGTGGAGGCGCTGATGCCGCTGAAGCTGGCCCGGATCGGCGTGCCGCTCAAGGAGACGGCGCCGGAGGCGCTGGCGGTGACGGGCATCGAGCCGGCGGTGCTGCCCCCGCTGGATCAGCAGGGTGCGGCGGGGGCGCCGGCCCTGGTGGCCGGGGTGGGCGCGGCGGGTGCGGCGGGTGCGCCGGGGCTCGCCCAGCAGGCGGAGCAGGCCCGGGCGGCCGCCGAGGCGCAGGGCGCGGGTGCGGTGGCGGCCTCGTCGGCCGTGACGCCCGGCCCGCCGCCGTTCGCGGTGGACCCGACGGCGATGCCGGCGGCCCACAACAGTGCGTGGTTCGCCGCGCCGAAGGCCCCGCAGGCGGCGTACGAGGGCGGCTACAACCCGCAGTACGTCGAGGGGCTGGAGCCGACTCCGGTCCTTCCCCCGATGGGGCCGGAGGAGCAGCAGCCGGTGCAGCAGGACCTTCCGATCCCGGCGCCCCGCCAGGAGGAGGGCCTCCAGGGCCTCCAGGACGCCCAGATCGGCCAGGTCGGCCAGGTCGGCCAGATCGGCCCGGTCGCCCAGGTCGGCCAGGCCCCGGAGGAAGGCCCGGAGACGCCCGACGAGGCCGAGTTCGCCGAGGTCGCGTACAAGGTGTTCTGCGCCCTCTCCGACGAGAAGCAGGACTACCCGTCGGCCGAGGCCCTCGACATACACCTCTCGGACGGGTACGGCGTGACCCATCCGCGCAGCGGTTCCCTGCTGCGCCGGATGATCCCGGCGTTCAAGCTGCGCTACAACAAGGACCGCGAGGCCGAGCACATCGCCTGAGCGGTCGAGCGCATCGCCTGACCATGCGGAAGGGCCCGCACCCCGAGGGGTGCGGGCCCTTCCGCTTGCCTGCGGGGGCGGGGCTCAGACGGCGAGGAGCTTGCGCACCCGGTCCGCGCCCACCGCCAGCAGCAGGGTGGGCAGTCGCGGCCCGGTCTCCCGGGTCACGAGGAGCCGGTACAGCAGCGCGAAGAACGTCCGCTGGGCGACCTTGAGCTCGGGTGTCGGCTTGGCGTCGGGCTCCAGCCCGGCCATGACCTTCGGGACGCCGTACACGAGGGTGGTCAGTCCGTCGAGGGACCAGTGGGAGTCGAGGCCCTCGAGGAGCAGCCGCAGCGATTCGCGACCCTCGTCGTCCAGGGACGACAGCAGCTCGGTGTCGGGCTCCTCGCGTACGAGGGTGCGCTGGTCGGCCGGGACCTGGGTGGTGATCCAGTTCTCGGCGCGGTCCAGGCGCGGCCGTACCTCGTCGAGCGAGGTGAGCGGCTTGTCCGGCTCCAGGTCGCTGAGGATGCGCAGGGTCTGCTCGTCGTGCCCGGCGGTGATGTCGGCGACGGACGCGAGCGTCCGGTACGGCATCGGCCGCGGGGTGCGCGGCAGCTCGGCGGCGGCGGTGCGCACGGCGCGGGTGTGCGCGGCGGCGTCGGCGGGCAGGACGGAGCCGTCGGCGACCTTGGCCTCCAGCTTGTCCCACTCGTCGTAGAGCCGCTGGATCTCCTGGTCGAAGGCGATCTTGAAGGACTGGTTGGGACGGCGGCGCGCGTACAGCCAGCGCAGCAGCTGCGGCTCCATGATCTTCAGCGCGTCGGCCGGGGTGGGGACCCCGCCCTTGCTGGAGGACATCTTCGCCATGCCGCTGATGCCGACGAACGCGTACATCGGTCCGATCGGCTGCTCGCCGCCGAAGATGTGCACGATCTGGCCGCCGACCTGGAAGGACGAGCCGGGCGAGGAGTGGTCGACGCCGGAGGGCTCGAAGATCACGCCCTCGTAGGCCCAGCGCATGGGCCAGTCGACCTTCCAGACGAGCTTGCCGCGGTTGAACTCGCTGAGCTTGACCGTCTCGGTGAACTCGTCCTCGGTGCAGACGTAGGTCATCTCGGTGGTCTCGTCGTCGTACGAGGTGACCTTGGTGAAGTCCTTGCCGCACTCGCCGCAGTACGGCTTGTACGGGAAGTACCCGCCCTCGCCGGTGCTGCCGTCGTCCTCGGCGGCGGCTCCGGAGCCCTCGGCGGCCTCGAGCTCGGCCTCGTCGACCTGCTTCTGCTGGGGCTTCTTGCCGCCCGGCTTCTGCTTGGTGCGGTACTGGTCGAGGACCGCGTCGATGTCGCCGCGGTGCTTCATCGCGAACAGGACCTGCTCGCGGTAGACCCCGGTGGTGTACTGCTCGGTCTGGCTGATGGGGTCGTACTCGACGCCCATCTCGGCCAGTGCCTCGACGAAGACGGCCTTGAAGTGCTCGGCCCAGTTCGGGTACGCGGAGCTGGCCGGGGCGGGCACGGCGGTCAGCGGGCGCCCGATGTGCTGGGCCCACGACTCGTCGATGCCGGGCACGCCGGCGGGCACCTTCCGGTACCGGTCGTAGTCGTCCCAGGAGATGAGGTGGCGGACCTCGATGCCCCGGCGGCGGATCTCGTCCGCGACCAGGTGGGGGGTCATGACCTCGCGGAGGTTGCCCAGGTGGATCGGGCCGGAGGGGGAGAGTCCGGACGCGACGACGACAGGTTTGCCGGGTGCTCGGCGCTCCGCCTCGGCGATGACCTCGTCCGCGAAACGGGAGACCCAGTCGGTCTCGGTGCTGCTCTGAGCCACGACACGTCCTTCTATCTCGAATGCTGGCTTCAGCCATTCTCCCAGACGGAACGGGCCGCTCCGGGGTTGTTTTTCCCATGGGAAACGGGTTGCCCCCGCGTGGGATACTCAGCTCTTGTCGGAACAACCAAGTGCACCCACGGCACAACCTCACAGGAACGGCAGCTCATGGCCTCGGTCCCTTCCCTCGCTTCTTCCGTCAATCAGCGCGTCGCGGACGCTCTCGCCTCCGCCCTGCCGGAGGCCGGTGCCGCCGACCCGCTGCTGCGACGAAGCGACCGGGCCGACTTCCAGGCCAACGGGATCCTGGCCCTCGCGAAGAAGGCGAAGGCCAACCCGCGCGAGCTGGCGACGACCGTGGTCGAGGGCATCCCGACCGGTGACCTGATCCAGGAGATCGAGGTCTCCGGCCCCGGCTTCCTCAACATCACCATCACCGACCGGGCGATCATCGAGACCCTCGCCGCACGGGCCGGGGACGACCGCCTCGGTGTCCCGCTCGCGGCGAACCCGGGCACCACGGTGATCGACTACGCGCAGCCGAACGTCGCCAAGGAGATGCACGTCGGGCACCTGCGCTCGGCCGTGATCGGTGCGGCGATGGTGGAGATCCTGGAGTTCACGGGCGAGAAGGTGGTCCGTCGCCACCACATCGGCGACTGGGGCACCCAGTTCGGCATGCTCATCCAGTACCTGCTGGAGCACCCGCACGAGCTGGACCACAAGTCGGACGAGGAGGTCTCCGGCGAGGAGGCCATGTCCAACCTCAACCGCCTGTACAAGGCCTCGCGCGCGCTCTTCGACTCCGACGAGGAGTTCAAGACGCGGGCCCGGGCCCGGGTGGTGGACCTCCAGGCGGGCGACCCGGAGACCCTCTCCCTCTGGCAGCGGTTCGTGGACGAGTCGAAGATCTACTTCTACTCCGTCTTCAACAAGCTGGACATGGACATCCAGGACCCCGACGTGGTCGGCGAGTCGGGCTACAACGACATGCTGGTCGAGACGTGCAAGCTGCTGGAGGAGTCGGGCGTCGCCGTCCGCTCCAACGGCGCGCTGTGCGTCTTCTTCGACGACGTCAAGGGCCCGGACGGCAACCCGACCCCGCTGATCGTGCAGAAGTCGGACGGCGGTTTCGGCTACGCGGCCACCGACCTGTCGGCGATCCGCAACCGCGTCGCGGACCTGTCGGCCACCACCCTGATCTACGTGGTCGACGCGCGGCAGTCCCTGCACTTCAAGATGGTCTTCGAGACGGCCCGCCGTGCGGGCTGGCTGAACGACGAGGTCAAGGCCGTCCAGCTGGCCTTCGGCACGGTGCTCGGCAAGGACGGCAAGCCGTTCAAGACCCGTGAGGGCGAGACGGTCCGGCTGGTGGACCTGCTGGACGAGGCCGTGGAGCGGGCGACGGCCGTCGTGCGCGACAAGGCCGAGAAGGTGGGCCTGACCGAGGCGGAGATCGTCGAGAACGGCCAGTACGTGGGCATCGGCGCGGTGAAGTACGCCGACCTGTCCACCTCGGCCGCGCGGGACTACAAGTTCGACCTGGACCAGATGGTCTCGCTCAACGGCGACACCTCGGTGTACCTCCAGTACGCGTACGCCCGGATCAGGTCCATCATGCGCAACGCGGGCGACCGCAAGCCGGTGGCCCACCCGGAGCTGGAGCTGGCCCCGGCCGAGCGTGCGCTGGGTCTGCACCTGGACCACTTCGGCGAGCTCATCGCCGAGGCGGCCGCGGAGCACGCCCCGCACAAGCTGGCCGCGTACCTCTACCAGCTGTCCTCGCTGTACACGACGTTCTACGACCAGTGCCCGGTCGTGAAGCCCGAGCCCGAGCTCGTCGTCGGCGAGAACCGCCTGTTCCTGTGCGACCTGACGGCCCGCACCCTCACCAAGGGCATGGCCCTCCTCGGGATCCGGACGCCCGAGAAGCTCTGACATCCGGACTCCGGACAGAACGCACCAAAGGTCGACGACCCCGGCAGCCGCTGCCGGGGTCGTTGGCGTTTCGTGATGTTTAAGCCGTCAACTTCCCCGCCACCCCCATTAATCTGATCATGTTCAAAAGAAGATGCATGGGGGGAAACAAGTGAAGAAGATCAAGCGCATGGCCGCGGTCGCCGCGGTCGCCGTGGCCGGACCGACCATCCTGACCGCCACGCCCGCCATGGCCGCCGACCAGCCGGCCGTGATCGTTCCTGACGTGGCGCCGAAGGACGACGCCACCGCCGACGCCGGCGCGCCGACCACGCCCGTCGTCGAGACGCCCGGCGCCGAGAAGCCCGTCGCGGACAAGCCGGTCGCCGAGAAGCCCGCGCCGGTCGCGGACAAGCCGGCGCCCGTCGTCGAGTCGCCCGCCCCGACGGCCCCGGCCCCGGCGCCCGCCGAGCAGCCCGCGAAGGACGCCAAGCCCGCCGCGGACAAGCAGCACGCCGATTCCGACGGCATCATGATGGGCCCCGACGTCACCGTCGCGGGCATCCCGAAGAACGGCTTCAAGCCGGGCGGCGACTGGACCCAGCTGAAGGTGTCGGTCGACAACTCGGGTGGCGACTGGGTCAACGGGCTCGCGCCCCGCCTCTCGGTCGACAAGGCCGGCGGCAAGCTGAAGGCCAGCCACTACGAGATCGAGTCGCGCATCGTCCGCTCGGACGGCAGCAGCTACTGGTGGCCCGCCACGGCGCTCGACCACGAAACCGACGCCACCAGCATGAGCGACTACTTCATCGGTACCGTCGGCGAGCTCGACCGCGGCGCGAGCTACGACCTCGACGTGCGCATCCGCTTCACCGCGGACGCCCCGCGCATCAACTTCGACATGGCCTCCGACGCCGTGGCCATCAGCGCTGACGGCTGGAAGTACGGCCCCAGCAGCTGGTACAGCGCCAAGATCGAAGGCGCCGAGGACGGGGAGGAGGACCCGTTCGTCGAGGGCCCCGCGCTCGCGGTGAACGGCGTACCGGAGACCGTCAAGGCCGGCGGCGACTGGACCAACCTGTCCGTGCGCGTCGACAACTCCGGCAAGAAGGCCCTGGACGGCTTCGACGTCGGCCTGGTCCTGGCCCGGCCGGACTGGGTCCCGATGAAGAGCTCCCAGGTCAAGGTCGAGGTCCTGAGCAAGGACAAGAACGGCAAGGCCGGCTGGCACGAGGCCGAGATCCGGAACGAGGAGGAGGGCGTGTTCCTCGGGGTCGACCTGGCGGGCGGCCCCGTCGCGGCCGGCCAGAGCTTCGACATCCAGGTCCGCATCCGCCTGACGGCCGACGCGCCGCTCGGCGACCTGCGCATCTCCTCCTGGGGCTCCTCCCAGGTCGGCCCGGACACCCCGACGCCGTGGGCGCACTCGCGCTCCAAGTCCCGCCTGACGAAGATCGTCGCCGCCGACCCGGCCACCGGTGACAACGGCAACCAGCCGAAGCCGAACGGCGGCTCCAAGCCGATCGTCGACAACACCACCGGCCACACCGGCGGCGAGCTCGCCGCCACCGGCGCCGACGCGGCCACCACCTGGGCCCTCGGCGGCGCGGGCCTGGCCCTCGCCATGGGCGCCGCCCTGGTCGCGGGCACCGGCCGCCGCCGTCGCACCACCGCCTGAGCCACTCGGTAGCGGCCCCGCCACCCACACGGGTGGCGGGGCCGTCGCATTGTCCGGACCGGGCCCGAGCCCGACGGCCAGGGTGGAGGACGTCCCATCCGAGGAGGAACCGGAAATGCGACCGCGACGCCTGCGCCCGGCGGATCAGTGCCGCCGATGCCGGAGTACACGCCGAAGGCCCTGCGCGCCGCCATAGCCGCCCATGCCCCGGCCCTCCTGCCGGACTTCGACGCCGCCTGGCGGCAGCAGATCGCCGACGCGTACGACATCGCGCCCGTTCCTGCGTTCATGGCCCGCTGGTGGGGCGAGTACGCCCTCGCGCGCGACCCCGAACTCGACCGCCGCGTCAACGACCTCGAAGCCCGGGCAGCCGAGGCCACGGACGCCGAAGCGGCCCGCAAACTTCTCGACGAGGCCTCGCGCATCCGCCACGAGCTGCGCGACCTGGAGCCCGGCGAGTGAGCGAGGAGTTCACAGGGCCGCCTCGGGCCGTGAACTGCACGCAGGACGCCGGCAGTAGGCGGCACTCCTTGCGCTCCGCCGACACGATCGCGGTGTGACGCGGCCGCAGAGAACGTTCGCCCTGTCACCGCTTCCCCTCGACGGCGGCCCGCCGCGCCTCGCGGGCGTCACCCGTACGGCCCGATTCGGGCCGTACGGGCCGGGTAGGGGACGGCCCGTCCGTCCCCCATCCGCTCCCGGAGGCACCCGTGCCCGACATGAACGGCCCTTACAAGCCTGGCACTCCCTGCTGGATCGACCTGATGGTCCCCGACCAGCAGGCGGCCCTCGACTTCTACAGCGGCCTCTTCGGCTGGCAGGGCGAGATCGGCCCGGCCGAGCAGGGCGGCTACTCCGTCTGCACCCTCAAGGGCATGCCGGTCGCCGGCATCATGAAGGCGAGCAACCCGGACGGCACCGTCCCGGACCCGATGCCGCCGGTCGCGTGGACCACCTACCTGGCCACCGACTCCCTCGACTCCACCCTCAAGTCGGTCACCGACGCCGGCGGCACGGTGATGATGGGCGCGATGGACGTCATGGACCTCGGCCGGATGGCCGTGATCACCGACCCCACGGGCGCCGTCGTCGGCCTGTGGGAGGCCGGCACCTTCGACGGCGCCGGCATCGTCAACGAGCACGGCGCCCTCATCTGGAACGAGCTGAACACCGCCGACGTCCCCGCCGCGGCCGCCTTCTACACCGCGATCCTGCCCGTCACCACGGCCCGGTCCACGATGCCGGACGCCGGGGACTACACCGAATTCAAGGTCGGCGACCGCGCGGTCGGCGGAATGATGGACCTGGCCAAGCTGCCGGCCGGGGTGCCGCCGCACTGGATGCCGTACTTCCACGTGGACAGCGTCGACGAGATCCAGGCCGCCGCCGTACGGGCCGGAGGCAGCGTCATGGCCCCGGCGTTCGACATGGTGGCGGGCCGGATGGCCGTCCTCGCCGACCCCCAGGGCGGCGTCTTCTCGGTGATCACGGCGACCGCCCCGGAGCAGGTCGGCTGATGTGACCGGGCGCACAGGGAATGTCCTCCCCGTGCGCCCCCTCCTTCACGGTGACGGTTCGTCCACCACGAAGGGGGCTCACATGAGGAACAAGCGCGCGGGAACGGCCGTGGCCGCACTGCTTGCGGCCGACGGACTGCTCCACCTGTACTGGGCCACCGGCGTCACCTGGCCCGCCGCCGACGAACGGGCCCTGTCCCTGGCCGTCCTCGGTCTGGACACGTCCTTCGGACCGGCCGCGGTGCTGCCCCTGGCCGCCGTACTGCTGACGGGAGCCACCGCCGTGCTCGCCCGCGCCCGGGGCCGCGGCGGCCGGGCGGCCCGCGCCGTCACCGCCGCGGTCGCGGCCGGCCTGACCGTACGGGGCCTCGCAGGCCTGGGCTGGGCCGCCGGCCTCCTCGACAGCCCGCCGGACACCCCCTTCTACGCCCTCAACCTGGCGCTCTACACCCCGCTCTGCCTCACCGCAGCCTGGGCGGCGGCCCGCCTCGCCGTCACCTCTCCGCGGAACTCGCACCAGACGACCTTCCCCGGCGTCCGGGCCAGCGCCCCCCAGTCGTCGGAGAGCGCGGCCACGAGCGTCAGGCCGTGACCGTGCGGGCGTCCGGTGATCCGGGAAAACCCCGGCCCGCTGTCGTGCACTTCGACCCGGAGGGTCGCGTCCTCGAAGCCGAACAGCCGCAGCAGGTACCCGCGGCCCCGCGGAACCCCGTACCGCAGGGCGTTGGTGGCCAGCTCGCTCACGCAGAGCAACATGTCGTCCCGGCGTTCGTCCACGCCCCACGCCCGCAAGGTGTCACGTGTGAACTGCCGCGCAGCTGCGACGGATCGGGGTGAGCGCAGGTAGAGACGCTCGCGCACGAGCGCCGCCTGAATAGTTGGATTCACGGGACGATCGTCGCGTTGCGTGACTAGCGTGTGCCTGAGCGCCGACCCGTACTCATGGATGAGTACGGGTCCGCACGGGGTATTCCGCACGCGTGGGTGGGGAGTTCGCAGTCATGCCACCGAGGAAACGAGTACGGCCGAACGCGACGACCATGAAGATGGTCGGCGCGATGGTGGCCGCGGCCCGCATCGCCAAGAACCTGACCCAGAAGCAGCTCGGAGAGCTCGTCCGGCTGGACGCGGAGACCATTGCGTCCATCGAGCAGGGACGCCGGGCACTGATGCCGAACGTCGCCGAGCTGATGGACTTGCACTTGGACCTGCCGGGCCTCCTGACCGTGGCAGCGCTGGAACTACCCGACATTGACACGACACCGCCATGGGCCGAGGAATACCTGACCCTTGAGCTCAACGCCATCACCTTGTCCTGGTACGAAGGCCAGCGCGTGCCGGGGCTACTCCAAACGGAGGGCTACGCCCGGGCCCTCTTCAAGTGCCGCGTCCCAGCGCACCCCGAGGAGACCGTCGAGAATCTGACTGCCCGCCGCATGGCACGGCAGGAAATCCTCCACCGCAAGACACCACCGACCCTGAGCTTCATCATCTGGGAGCCGGCCGTCCGCCACCGCATCGGCGGCCGAGACGTACACGAGAACCTCCTAAGGCACTTGCTCGCCTGTACGGAGCTTCCGGACGTTTCCATCCAAGTGATGCCGCTGGATCAGGCCGCCCACGCAGCCCTCGACGGCCCCTTCATCCTCCTGGAAACCCCCGCCCACCAGCACCTCGGATACTCCGAGAGTCAGCGTGGCAGCAGGCTCATCTCAGACCCCGACGAGGTCAGCATCATGGCTCGCCGATATGCGATGCTGCGGACTCAGGCCCTCAACACCGTCCAGACACAGGGCCTGTTGGACCGCCTGCTAGGAGAGCTATGAGCGCCGAACTGAAGTGGCTCAAGTCCAGCTACAGCGGCGGCGACGGCGACGCCTGCGTCGAATTCGCCACCGGCCCGGGCGCCATCCACGTCCGGGACTCGAAGGTCCAGGACGGGCCGATCCTGGCGCTCGCACCGGCGAGCTGGGCGGCGCTGACCGGCTGGCTTGCCCGATAGCCCACCCGGGACAGCAACCAGACGGGCATCGCCACACGTCCAAGGTTCGGGTAATTGATCAAGATCTGCGAATGGCAGGTGCCGTTTGACGGACACGACAGAGCTGACGGAAGCCTGCATCGATGATGCGAGCAACATATTGGTCGCGCCTTCGACGTTGCAGGACAACGACCTGATCAGGGACTTCTTCGGGTCCACGATCACACCGGAGGACCTCGCTTCCGGTGCGACGGACCTCGCAGGGAAGACCGTCTACCTGTGCGGCGACCTATCCGGGATCAGCGGCCGCCAACTGGATGCGGCGGCCCGAGTGTTCGTCATCCGGGAGCTGTCACACGGTTACGACGAGGACGTCGACAGACCTTGGACCCTCATCGATCTCGGCCGAGTTCCCCTCCGGGTACACGGCGCCGGCGTGTACTACCGCCGCTTCTTCGACCTCGACGCCGATCACTTCGGACGGATCCGCGCGGAGCACGCCTTCCAGTCCCTGACGGAGTCCACCAAGCCTGGAACAGCCCATCGCAGCGGAATCTATCTGACGCCGGTCAAGCAAAACGGTGACGAACTGCATTTCCGCCTGCTCCGGTGCTCCACTAATCTCTCGGGGCCCACCGAGGGCTTTCGCACGACCGACACCCGCATCGTCGAGGCTCTGAATCGCGAGGCCGCCACCGTGTTCCGGAACCAGGCCCCGCTGAATCATGTCCTCGCGCAGATCTACCACAACACCCTTGCCACGGCCGAGCACAAGCAGTCCAAGGCCAAGATATCGGCCCATGCCGACAAGACCAAGGACATGCCCGTCAATGGCATCATGGCCTTCTGTACTTTCTATGACGGGCTCGAAAAGCTGCATCCCCTGGCCGAAGACGCCTTCGACTACGGTGTGAAGCGTGCCAGCGGGCTGACCAGACTCCACTTTCGCCTCAAGGAGCCGATCGAGGAGATCGACGGGGTCGCGCTCCCCTCGCAGTTCACGCTGACTCTCTACCCCGGCTCCGTTTTCTTCATGCCGCTGTCCACCAACCGTCTGTACACGCACGAAATCCGGCCCTCGACGTTGGGCGCCGAGACGCTCCCGACCCGCCTGGGGTACGTGGTGCGCTGTTCGAGCGCCGAAGCCGTTCACAAGAACGGCCACACGTTCCTCAAGGCGGCCGGGGATCTGGTGAAGCTGGGGCCGCCCACACCAGAGGGCATGGACGAGCTGCGCAGGCTGTACGCCGAGGAGAACAGGACCTCGTCCTTCATCGACTACGGCGACGAATTCCTCTTCAGCATGAACACGGGAGACTACGTTGCCCCCCGAGCATAGGATCTCGGACGAGATCATCTCGCACTCGTTGTCGGCCGAGCCGGATCTCTTCGCGGAGCTGTTCACGTCGGCTCGTCTGGAAGACGTAGGAAAGGGCCGGCAAGGTGCCGTGCTCACCAGGATCGACGAGGCGGAGGGCGTGCCCCTCGTACGCACCACCACTCAATACAGCAGCCCGACGCAGCGTTTCCGCGCGGTGCACGAACGGCTGGCACAACAGATTCAAGAACGTACGGCGATCCCGGTCGGCTTCAACAACGCTCTCATCGAGAGCTACACGAATACGTACAGAACCATGGGCAGCCATTCCGACCAAGCCCTGGATCTGGCCGAAGAGTCCTTCATCGCCGTCTTCTCCTGCTACCGGCATCCCGAATCGGGTCCACCACGGAAGCTGATGTTCGAATCAAAGGAGTCCGGTGTCGACACCTTCGAGATCACCCTCACCCACAACAGCGTGGTCGCGTTCTCCGTCGAATCGAATCGGCGGTTCAAGCACAAGATCGTACTGGACACGCCCGACCCGACCGTGGACAACCAATGGCTGGGCGTGACGTTTCGGACGTCGAAGACCTTCGTCCGGTTTCGCGACGGACATGCGTACCTCCCGCAGGGCGCGCGCCTCACATCGGCCGACGACGAGCAGAGGCGCGAGTTCTACCGACTACGGCGCCGCGAGAACGATGAAACGGACTTCGTCTACCCCCCGCTGACGTACACCGTGAGCGAGAGCGATCTACTGCCGCCCGTCTGACCTCAAGGGCGGCCCGCCGAAGCCTCCCCCGTCCGCCCCGCCACCAGCGCCGCCAGCCCGTCCAGGATCCGGTCCAGGCCGAAGCGGAACTGGAAGTCCGGCTCGCCGGAGCCGGAGAACGCGTCCGAGTCCAGCAGCCCCGTCACCGCCGGGTGGCTGTCCGGTCCGGTCATGAGCCGCAGCGTGCGGACGTACTGGCCGAGCGCCTGCTCCGGGGCGATCCCGGACTTCACGATGGCGTCCATCATGTCGGCGGCCATCGTGGCCTCGTTCCGCACCAGGCCCCCGATCAGGATGATCGTCGAGAGCTTCTCGCTCTCCTTCAGGCACGTGCCGGCCATGGAGGCGAGGCCCCGGTCCATCCAGGCCAGCTGGTTCGGGGAGACGGGCGCGGCGGTGATCGGGATGCGCAGGATCCAGGAGTTGGCCATCAGGACGGCCCGCTGCGCGTACGCCCAGTCCGTGAGCAGCTCGCGCCAGCCCCACCCCTGTGCCTCGGGTGGCAGCGGCGGCGGGGCGCCGACGCCCGCATCCGACATGAGGACGTAGAGCTCCTCCTTCGCGGCGACGTACCGGTAGAGGGACATCGTCGAGACGCCCAGTTCCTTGGCCACGCGGCCCATGGAGACGGCCTCCACCCCCTCGGCAGCAGCCAGCGCCACCGCCGCCTCCACGATCTTCGGCAGCGTGAGCGTGGGGCGCGGCCCCTTGCCGGGGCGTTCGCGCAGGCCCCAGGCCATTTCCAGGCTCGCCGGGAGCCCTGTCCCGTTGTCCTCGTCCGCCATGACCGCCCGCTCCTCGATTGACCCCCATCCTAGTTCTGTGTATTACTTACACAGAAGAGCGTAAGGCATACGCAGAAGCTGAAACAGCAGCTGGGAAGGGAGCACATCCCCATGACCACGCACGCCTCCGGGGACTTCGGCATCCACGCCACCGGTCTGACCAAGTCCTACGGCGACCTCCGCGTCCTCGACGGCATCGACCTCGCTGTCCCGCGCGGGACCGTCCTCGCCCTCCTCGGCCCCAACGGCGCCGGCAAGACCACCACGGTCCGGATCCTCGCCACCCTCACCGCCGCCGACGCCGGAACCGTCCGCGTCGCCGGACACGACACCGTCACCGCACGGGCCCGCGTCCGCGAACTGATCTCCCTCACCGGCCAGTTCGCCGCCCTCGACGAGCTCCTTACCGGCACGGAGACCCTGCGCATGATGGGGCGCCTCGCCGGGCTCTCCCCGCGCGCCGCCCGCACCCGCGCCGACGAACTCCTCACCCGCTTCGGCCTCACCGAGGCCGCCGGCCGCACCGCGAAGACCTACTCCGGCGGCATGCGCCGCCGCCTCGACCTCGCCGCGAGCCTCGTCTCCCGTCCCGAGGTGCTCTTCCTGGACGAGCCGACCAACGGCCTCGACCCGCGCAGCCGCCAGGACCTCTGGGACCTCGTACGGGAACTGCGCGCCGACGGCACCACCGTCCTGCTCACCACCCAGTACCTGGAGGAGGCCGACCGGCTCGCCGACCGCGTCGCCGTCCTCTCCGCCGGCCGCATCGCCGCCGAGGGCACCCCGGCCGCACTCAAGGCCCGCGTCGCCGGACACCGCCTGGACCTGACCCTCACCACCGGCGCCGCCTACGAGGCCCTCGCGCCGCGCGCCGTCCACCTCGACCCCGACGCGCTCACCCTCGGCCTTCCCACCGACGGCACCGCCGCCCACGTCCGTGCCCTGCTCGACGAACTCGACCCGGACCGCACCGACATCGACCGCTTCGCCGTCCGCAGCGCCACCCTCGACGACGTGTTCCTCACCCTGACGGGAGCCGACCGATGACCGCCGTGCCCGTGAGCGCCATCGCCCTGGCCGGCCGCAGCCTGCGCATCAGCAGCCGCCGGCCCGACGCGCTGATCGCCGCCCTGATGCTGCCCGTCATGCTGATGCTGATCTTCGTCTACTTCTTCGGCGGCGCCATCGACACCGGGACGGCGTACGTGACGTACGTGGTGCCCGGCGCCATGCTGCTCTGCGCGGGCTTCGGCGCGGCCTCCACCGCCGTCAGCGTCGCCGAGGACATGACGAACGGCGTCATCGACCGCTTCCGCTCCCTCGACATCGGCGGCATCCCGGTCCTCGCCGGGCACGTCGCGGCCTCCGTGGTGCGCAACCTGATCTCCACCACCCTGGTCCTCGCCGTGGCCCTCGCGATCGGCTTCCGGCCCCAGGCGGGCCCGGCCGCCTTCCTCGCCGCGGCCGGCCTGCTGCTCACGTACATCACGGCGATCTCGTGGCTGGCCGCCGCACTCGGCCTGCTCGCCAAGTCCCCCGAGGCGGCGGGCGGCTTCACCTTCCTGATGATGTTCCTGCCGTACCCGTCCAGCGCCTTCGTCCCCATCGACACCATGCCCGGCTGGCTGCACGGCTTCGCCGACCACCAGCCGCTGACCCCCGTGATCGAATCCCTGCGCGCCCTGCTCCTGGCGCAGCCCGCGGGTGAAGCTCCCTGGGTGGCCCTGACCTGGTGCGCTGGCATCACGGCCGTGGCCGTGGCCCTGTCCGCGGTCCTGTTCCGCAGCCGGACCCGCTGAGGGGCTCCTCACCAGGAGAAGCCCCTCGGCACGCCGACGGCGCGTACCCGCTCAGCCATTGAGCGGGTAGGAATGCCGGCCCGTCGCCTCGTCGATCTCGGCGTGGGCCTTCTGCAGCATCTGCGACGCGAGATCCATGAGCGCGCGAGCGCCCGCGATCTCTTCCCCGACCCTCAGCTGCTCCGGGTCGGAGGGGTGACGCAGGGCGTAGCCCCGCGCCTTGATCTCGGAGCCGTCCCCGAGTCTGACCAGGGCCGCCGCACTGGTGCGGTGGCCCTCCTCGGTGAATTCGAGCTCCACATGCCACCCGACGAGCGTGGCCATGGTGCATCACCTCCAGGGGGTCACCCTTCCCTCCAGGGTGCGCCCGCGGCAGGGGCGGCGCGAGCCGGGAGCCCGCCGGCTCCCGGCCGTCAGCCGGCGGTCAGGGTCGCCGCCACCGTCCGGAACCACGCTCCGTACGAGAACGGCTCGGGCGGGTTGACCTCCATGCCGAGCTCAGCGGCGGCCAGGGCGTAGTCGCCCTCGTCCAGCGGGAGGGCGATCAGTTCGTGGAGCTCGCCGACGAGGCGGGCGACGAGCTGGGGGTCGGTGGTGGCGGCGTAGTCCGCGACCGCCGCCTCGTGGTCGGGGAACTCGTCGACGATGTCCTGCGAGAACCAGCCGCCCAGCAGCTGCGCGGTCTCCGGGAACCGTGCGTGCCACTCCCAGTGCGTCTGCGGGTTGGCCGGCGGCGGCACCTCGCCGTCCTCGATGCTCTGTTTGAGGTGGTCGGCGAGGACCAAGAGCCAGTCGCCGATCGCGGACTGCGGGATCCCGACGTCGGGGACGGCGTAGAACTCGCCGAGGTCGATCCGCAGGCGCCCCGGAGGGTTGCGGCCGTACTCGCGCAGCTGGTGCTCCGCCTCCGCGATGGCCCAGGGGCGGGTGTGCCAGGTGTGGCGCAGGTAGGCGTCCAGCGCGCGGCTGCGCTGCTCCGCCGTGTCGTCCGCGGGCTGGCCGAGGTAGGCGCGCATCACCTGATCGAGCTCGCCGTAGCGCCGGTCGTGTTCGAGTGGCTTCATGGACACGGTGGGTTGCCTCTACGGGTAGAACGGGACGGTCGTCAGGACGACGAATCCGTACGGGCTGGCGGGCTCACGGCGCAGGACGACGCGGGCGGCGCGGACCTCGACGGGTTCCAGTCCGGCGAGCAGCATCGCCTCCAGCTGGACCCGGCCGACGGGCTCCTCACGGGACGGCCAGGCGGCCTCGAGGGTGAGGCGGGCCCGCGTCCCCTGGGCGAGCCAGCGGTGGATGACCTGCTCGTTGGCGGTCACCACCTGCTGGGTGGCCCACTGGGCGGTCTCCCGGTCGGGGTAGGTGGCGGATCGGGTCAGCATCGGATCATTGTCTCAATTCGCGTTGAACGACCAGAAGACGCCGACCTCGTCCGCGGACACCGCGATCAGGCCGAGATCCATCATGTGGTCGGTGAAGGGGTGGCCGCCTTCCAGGTCCCGCGCCAGGAAGTCGGGCGCCTCGGAGCCGCGGGCGAGGTCGGAGGAGGTCCAGAACGCCGCGTCGGGGCCGAACCGGTCCAGTACGGTCCGGGCGTCCGCGAGCACTGTGTCCCGGTCCTCCCGGGACCGGACCGGGGAGCCCTCGAAGAACCACTCCTGCGCGAGCGAGGCGAGCAGCTCGACGGCGGCGCCGGCCGTGACCGGCCGGAGCCCGGAGCGCAGGTCCTCGGCGGTCAGCGCACGGAACGGGTAGAAGGGATAGCCGCTCTCCCGCACCGCGTTGTCCATCTGCCATTCCACGGCGGACCAGCCCCGCGGGTCGGCGACCGACCGCTCCATGACGGCGCGGACGTCCTCGGCCCAGTCCTCGTGCAACCGGGGGCCGCTCCTGGCGAAGGTGTAGACGTCCTCCAAGAGCCGTGGCAGCGCAGCGTCCCAGGTGGCGGCCTCGGTGGATCGGGTCGGCATGGAATCCTCCTCTCAGGGCTCAGATGTCGCCGAATGCCCAGAACAGCCCGACCTCGGTGTCGGAGACGACGACCAGGCCGCAGTCCTCCCCGTAGAAGGTCATAGGCGACCAGCCCATGGGCTTCCCGAAGTTCAGCGTGCCGATGTGCCCGACAGAGCTCACGTTGGTGTAGCAGGTGAACGTGTCCCCGTAGCGGGCGAGGATGGTGCGGGTCATGTCCTGCAGCTCTTCGAAGCTCTCGGTGAACCTTTCGAGGTTCCGCAGGGTGCAGCCGTCGTCGGTGAGCGCGAGCAGGAGGTTCTCGGCGCTCGCACGGTCGATCTCGTGCAACCGTTCCCCGACGTCGGCCGGGGTGAGCGGGCGGGACGGATCGGCCCTGAAGGACGGGCGGCAGAACGGGAAGGCGGGCAGCTCCGTCCGATAAGGGTAGTCCGCGGTGTCGTCGAGCCCGATCCAGCCGCGCGGGTCGGGGACGGCGCGCTCCATGACGGCGAGCACGTCGGCCCGCCAGTCCTCGTGCTTGCGAGGACCGGTGGCGTTGAACGCGCACCCGTCCTCGTAAAGGTGCCGTACCGCCGCTTCCCAGGACGCCTGGTCGATGGACATCTTCAAAGGGCCTTTCTCACTTGCTGGGCATGGACGTCATGACGGTGAACGGAGGATTGCGGCTGCTGTCGTACTTGAGCCTCGTCTCGATGCCCGTCACATCGGCCGCCTCGGCGTTGATGCCGCCCTGCTTGAATCCGGACAGCGGATCGGCCGGATTGGTCGGCTGCTTGCTCACGCTGCGGCCGCTGACCTCGCCATTGGGCGCTGTCGACGCAAAGGGCTCGACATCCCCCTCGGGCGGTGGCGGCGGACCCTTGATCCAGGCCTCGATCGCCGCGGCGTTCTCGTTGAGGTTGTACTGGGTGAGTTCCTGCGCCCGCTGGTAGTTCGGGAAGGCCGAGGAGGCGCTCGGCTTCGGCTTGCCGTGCGGCCAGGCCGTGGTCGGGCCGCCCCCCTGCTGGTCGCGCAGGCGCTGCGCCAGCTGCTCGTCCGTCTTGCCCACGTGCTTGTCGAGGGTGTGACCGTCCGCCATCCATTCGTTGGCGGCCAGGTCCAGGGTGTACTTGCCGGTGGCCGAGTCGACCTTCAGCCAGGTCTGTGAGGTGGTCTTGAAGTCCTCCAGGGAGCGGGCGCCGAAGCCTTGGGCGCGGGCGACGCCGGCCTCGAACTTAGGGGCGCTCCTGTGCGCTTCGTCCAGGACGTCCTTGAGCGCGTCCATGCGCGTGGTGAGGCCGTCCAGAATGCCGGTGTACTTGTCCACGATCCGGTTCAGCTTGGCCTTGTCCAGCTTCAGGACCGTGTTGACGTCGAACTTCAGCAGGAGTCCGGTGGCCCCGCCGACCCCGCTGACCACGCTGGTGACCGCACCGGCGATGGTCTTGAGGCTGGGCTTGTCCTTGGCCTTCTCCAGGTCGTCGAGGATGCTCGTGGCGGCCTCCCTCATGGCCCGCTTGAGCTCTTCGAAGAGGTCGTGGTTCAGCTCGACAGCGGCTTCCGCGTACTCGCGCAGGCAGTCGCTGATCTTGATCGCCACGTCCTTCAGCACGCCCATCACCGGCTGGCTGCCCGTGGCCACCTTGGCGTCGTGCGGGCCGGTGGTGTGCGCCCACTGGTAGCCGTGCCGGGACTGACCCCAAGCCGTCCCGCCCCACAGCGCGCTGCAGAACGTCCGCATGGCGGCTTCCCAGTCCGCCCGCTGGTGGTTGGTGATCTGGCCGACGGCCATGGTCAGTTCGTCCGCCGCGCCGGTCACCACGGTCGAGGCGTTCATCCAGCTGTGGCAGTGCGAGTTGAGGTAGTGCTGCTGCGGGAAGGGGTGTACGTCCGCCACCTTGCCGACGCGGAAGACGTTCTTCGCGACGGGCTGCAGGATGTCCCGGACGATCTCCGGTATGCCCTCCATCGCACCGCGGATGAAGTCGTCACCGCCGTCGTCGTCACCCCACTTGATGTCGGGGACGCTGCCGAACCTGGGCTCCTTGTCGATGACCGTGGGCAACGGGCGCTGCTCCGGGGCCTTTCCGGGCTTGGGGTGGGCCGCCGCATCGGCCTTGGTGTAGGCGTTGGCGGTCTCCGTGAAGCCGACGGCGACGCCGCCGACGCTGACCACGCTCTTGCCCCACACCTCCAGCCAACGGTTGCCGATCTTCTTGTAGGCCTGCGCGAACTTCTCGGCCTCAGGGCCCGCACCGCCGGCGTCCGGGTACTCCTGCAGCTCCTTCACGAGCGTGTTCGCACCGCGCATCATGGGGTCCTGCGCCCTGGCGACCCGGCCGGAGACGGTCCAGACGAGCGACGGCTTGACGTCGATGTTGCCGCCCCCGGCGGGCGGCTGCGCCGGGCCGGGGCCCGGAGTGGGTCCGGCCATCAGGCACCGCCTCCCCAGCCCTGCAGCACCGACTTGTTCGCCGCGGCGTAGTTGAGGTGGCCCTTGACCACGACCTCGTGCAGCCAGGCCTGCGCGGCCTTGAGGTCCTGGGCCGAGCGGTCCCATTTGTCCAGCTCGTCGATGAAGGCCTGCCGGGCCTCGCCGTCCCAGCTCAGAACGGCCTTCTTGGTGCGCCCGTACAGCAGGTCCAGTTTCTCGTTCAGGTCCTTGAGGATCGCCTCCAGGTCCCCCGACAGGCGCTGCAGGGTGGCGAAATCGACAGTGATCCGGTCGTCGTCCGACATGGTGGTGCTGTTCCTCGCTGCTCTCAGATGTCCTGCAGGCGGCTGTGCGGAGCCGCTGGAGTCTGGTCGGGCACGGTCAACTCCTCGGCGGACGCGGACACGTCCTCCTTGCCCTGAACGCGCTTGAACGCGGCCAGCACCTCGAGTTCCTGGGCCGTGAAGCCGTCGCGGGAGGCCCTGGTGGCTTCTTCGAGCAGGGAGAGCACCTGCCGGATCCGCACGGCGTCCTCGGCGGCTCCCCGGTGCAGGGCGCGGTACGCCGTGGCCGTGGGACCCTGCCAGCCCGCCGCGATGCTGTCGACCACCCGGTCCATGTCGCGGATCTGACGCTCCAGATGACCCTGCATCTGATCGAGATCGTCAGCGAGCTTGGTGAGGCCGTCCTCCGAGACCTTGAGATCGCCGTCCGTCATGTCCACCCCTCGTTGGCGCTGCCGTGCCACATACGCACGTACGCCTACGAGGTTCGCAGGTCAGCGGGCCATTCACCTGAGTACGCGCACTCATGTTCGGGCTCTTTCGGCGGAGTCCAGTGGATCCGTGACCCCGGACACCGCCCGCCACCCCCGCGCGTTCCTCGCGCCGCTCGCCTCCACCCTGCTGACGCTGCCGCTCGCGGCCGTCGCGTTCTTCTTCGTCGGGCTGTCGCCGATGGCCTGCGACTCCTGCGGCGACGCGGCGAGCGACCGGTTCGACGCCTCCTACGGCATCGCCTTCCCGGTGTTGGGGTCCGGCCTGGCCGTGGTCATGGTCCTGCTGCTCGCCGCGTGTGCGCTGCCCTGGCAGCGGCGCCACGCCGCCGCCAGGGTGTGGTTCGCGGTGACCGCTCCGGCCGCCGTCGTCCTCGACTTCGTCGTCTTCCACGGCCTCGTCGACTGGCCGTAGAACGGTCCGTCAGCGGGTTTCGCGCAGCCAGCCGGCGACCTCGGTCGCCCAGTAGGTGAGGATCGTGTCGGCGCCCGCCCGCTTGATGCCCAGCAGGGTCTCCAGGATGGCCCGGTCCCGCTCGATCCAGCCCTTCTCCGCCGCCGCCTCGATCATCGCGAACTCGCCGCTGATCTGGTACGCCGCCACGGGGACGTCCACCGCCTGCGCGACCCGGTACAGGATGTCGAGGTAGGGCCCGGCCGGCTTGACCATCACCATGTCGGCGCCCTCCTCCAGGTCGAGGGCGAGCTCCCGCAGGGACTCCCGCGCGTTCGCCGGGTCCTGCTGGTAGGTCTTGCGGTCGCCCTGGAGCGAGGAGGCGACGGCCTCGCGGAAGGGCCCGTAGAAGGCCGACGAGTACTTCGCCGTGTACGCCAGGATGGACACGTCCTCGTGCCCGGTCTCGTCCAGCGCGTCGCGGATGACCCCGACCTGACCGTCCATCATCCCGCTGGGTCCGACCACATGGACGCCCGCGTCGGCCTGGACCTGCGCCATCTCGGCGTACCGCTCCAGCGTCGCGTCGTTGTCCACCCGCCCGTGCTCGTCCAGCACGCCGCAGTGCCCGTGGTCGGTGTACTCGTCCAGGCACAGGTCCGACATGATCACCAGGTCGTCCCCGACCTCGGCCTTCACATCGCGGATCGCGACCTGCAGGATCCCGTCCGGCTCGGTGCCCGCCGTGCCCAGCGCGTCCTTGTTCTCGTCGGCCGGAACACCGAACAGCATGATCCCCGAGACCCCCGCCTCGACCGCCTCCACGGCGGCCTTCCGCAGCGTGTCCCGGGTGTGCTGGACGACGCCCGGCATCGCCGAGATCGCCAGGGGCTCGCTGATGCCCTCCCGTACGAACGCGGGGAGGATCAGGTCCGAGGGGTGCAGCCGGTTCTCCGCGACCATCCGCCGCATCGCCGGGGTGGTGCGCAGCCGGCGGGGCCGCGAGCCGGGGAAGGATCCGTACGTGCTCATGTTCCAGTCGCCTCTTCGAGCATCGACAGCAGTCGCCCCCAGCCTAGAGCCCGCGCGGGACGCGTCCGCGCGGGGCGGCGAGCGGCGGTGGGGGCAGCCGCCCGGGCCGCCCGGGACACCCCCTAGTCATAGTCCCGCTCGTTTCGGATGCTCCACCGCCACAGGCCGTCCCAGCGGTGGTCGTGCTCGTACTCCCGGCCCTGTGGCCCCACCCGCCCGTACGCCTCGGGTGTGCGCGGGTCGTCCCGCAGGGCGAGACCGAACGCCCCGTTCAGGCGCATCATCTGCTCGTCTGCGGCAAGGAGTCCGAACAGGGCCTCGGTGACGGCCGGTGAGCGGTCGCGGCCCGAGGCCACGGCGTAGGAGGCCGTGCTCCGCACCTGCGGGTCCGGGTCCCGGAACAGGGAGACCAGCAGCTCCCGGTCTTCCCCCGACCACACCTCCGGCCGGCCCAGTGCGTCCGCGGCGGCGGCACGCACCGCCGGTTCCGAGTCGCTCGCGAGGACGCGCAGGGCCGTGGCGGCCGTGCCGGTCCACGGCGGGTCGAAGAGGGCGGGCACCTCCCGGCGCACCCGCGGATCCGGATGCCCCGCGTGACGCAGCCCTATGGCCGGTGCGTCCGGATTCTCCTCGCGGGACATGAGCGCGAGCACGTCGGCCAGGACACCGCCGTCGGTCTCCGTCTGCGCCCAGGAGGCGAGCAGCCGGCCCCGCTCCCGCTCGTACCAGCGCGCGTGCATGCTCAAGCCCGCCTGCACCGCCCCGTAGCCCAGGAAGTCGAGGACGAAGGCGCGGTGCACGGGTGAGGGGTGCCGGTGGAACGCCAGCACCTGCGACCACGTCTCGGCGCTCCGCCGGGAGGCCAGGGCCCAGCAGGAGGCGGACCAGTCGACGTGGTCGTCCGCGTGCCGCACGGCACGGGCCACCAGCTCCTCCACCGGCGTCGGGATCCGCAGCTCCTGCTCCAGGTCGGTGAGGACCGCTCCGTGCCCGGCCCGTACGGTCCACCCGCCGAGCGTGACCGTGTCGACGTGGAGGTACTCGCCGTCCTGCACGCGACCGGTGCGCGCCGGGCCCTGCACGCCGGTCCGGCGGCGCAGTTCCGTCTCCGCGCCCGTCTCGTACCAGTGCCGGGCCGTGGCGAGCAGCCGCTCCCGCTGTTCCTGCGGCAGCCGCAGCGCCCCGCGGTTGACCGCCGAGACCGTCGCCGGGGAGCCGCCCTCGACGGCCCGCAGCAGCGGGGTCGTACCGTCCGGCAGCTGCCGGTCCGGGTCCGCGCCGCCCTCCACCAGGGTCTCGGCCACCTCGTGCGCGAACGCCTGCACCGCCGCACAGAGCACCGGCAGCCCGTCGGTGTCCGCCGCGTCCGGGTCCGCTCCCGCCTCGATCAGGGCGCGCACCTCCTCGGCGTCCCCCACCCGTACCGCCGCCGCCAGTCGGACGTCCAGTCCCGTCATCCGTCCCCCCTTCGTCCGGCCGTGATCCTCCACGGGACCGGAGCACAGGCACAACCGGATTGCGGCCGGGTGCCGCTCCGCACCCGGCCCCCAGGGCCGGCCCCGGCGCGGCTTCGGCGCGGCCGTGTGCCCAGGGGGCGGCTCCGGCGGGGACGGGTGTGTGCCGGGACGCTCCCCGCAGGGCGCCGAACGCAACACGGCCCGGCCCTCCGACCCCCTGCCACGTTCGGCGCCCTGCGGGGAGCGTCC
>NZ_JARAYQ010000079.1:0-32733 GCF_033794505.1 Streptomyces sp. MB09-01
ACCGCATTCGTCCCGCTGCTCCCCGCCGCCCTCGCACTCCTCGCGGCGGCCGTGGTGGCCACCGCGAGGAGTGCGAGGGCGGCGGGGAGCAGCGGGACGAATGCGGTCATGCGGCCGATGCTCGGCGAGCGGCGGCGCGGGCGCGCGGAGGGTGCGCCGAGTGGGCGCACGACACGCCACCGGGCGGGCTACGGGGTGAGGGGCCAGCCGCGCATCGAGAAGACGCCCTCGTCGCGGGCGCCGGCGGCGTCGTAGGTGGCCAGGGCGGCCTCGTTGTCGGTGTCGACCCCCACCCACATGCCGTAACAGCCGCGGGCCTTCGCCTCGTCGGCGAGGGCCAGGGTCAGGGCGCGGCCGATCCCGCGGCGGCGGTACCCCTCGTCCACGGACAGTTCGTACAGGCACATCTCGGTGCCCTTGTCGGGGTGGCTCATCTCGATGCCGGAGACCATCCCGGCGGGCACGCCGTCGACGTAGGCGATGAGCATCACGTGCCCCGGGGCGGCGAGGAAGCGCTCGGACCACTCCTCGCGGGCGGGCCCGTCGAAGAGGCATTCGGCGGCGGCGAGCTCGGCGGGGGTGAGGGCCCGGCGGATGTCCATGCCGGCCACGATAATGCGCGCATGACGGATGGTGAGCCGAAGTCCGCCGCGGCGTGGCGGGCGGCCGGAAACTCCCGACCGGACGGCCGCGGGGCGGGTTACGGTCACGGCACGGCCCGATCGCCCGTCGACCGACTGAGGGGGAGCCTCGTGAGAAGTGCCGTGGTCACTGCGGAGGACGACCGGATCCGCTGGGTCGAGCTGCCGGGGGAGGAGCCGGCCCGGGTGTACGTGCACGGGCTCGGCGCCACCTCGCCGGCCTACTTCGCGGCGAGCGCCACGCACCCGCTGCTGGCGGGGCGGCGCTCCCTGCTGGTCGATCTGCTGGGCCACGGGCACAGCGACCGGCCCGAGGGCTTCGATTACACCCTGGAGGAGCATGCCGACGCCCTGGCGGCCGCCCTCGGCGCGGCCGGGCTGGCGGGCGCCGAGCTGATCGCCCACAGCATGGGCGGAGCCGTGGCCGTCGTGCTCGCCGACCGCCATCCCCACCTGGTCTCCCGGCTGGTGCTCGTCGACGCCAACCTGGATCCGGTTCCGCCCGTCCCCGCGGCGCCCGGGAGCAGCGGGATCGCCGCCTACACGGAGGAGGAGTTCCTGGCCGGCGGCTGGGCCGAGGTGCGCGACCGGGTCGGCGCGCACTGGTGGTCCACGATGCGCCTCGCCGGCCGGACGGCCCTCCACCGCTCGGCCGTCCACCTCGCGGCGGGCACCACGCCCACCATGCGCGAGCTGCTGCTGGAGTTGAAGGTCCCGCGCACCTACCTGCTGCCGGAGGCGGACGGCCCGCTTCCGGGCGCCGACGCCCTGGAGGCGGCCGGCGTCTCCGTGGTGTCCGTCCCCGATTGCGGGCACAACATCATGCTGGACAACCCCGAGGGCTTCGCCCGCGCCACCGCCGCGGGCCTCCTCTAGACCTGCGCCTCCAGACGGTCCACATCTTCCTGGGACAGCCGCAGCGCTCCGGCGGCGATGTTCTGCGCCAGGTGACCGGGGTCGGACGTGCCGGGGATCGCCAGCACGTTCGGCCCGCGGTGCAGGGTCCAGGCCAGCCTGACCTGCGCGGGTGTCGCCCCATGGGCGCGGGCCACGGCACGGAGCCCGTCGTCGTGGCTGTCGTCGGCGGGGGCCTCGCGCCGCCGCCCCGAGATCGCGAAGAAGGGCACGAAGGCGATCGCCTGCCGACGGCAGCTGTCCATCAGGCCGTTGGCGTCCGCGACCCGCTCTTCCAGGCCGTACGGGTTCTGCACGCAGACCACGGGTGCGATGGCCTGGGCCTCGGCGAGCTGTTCGGGCGTGACGCAGGACAGGCCCAGATGGCGGACGAGCCCGGCCTCCCGCAGCTCGGCCAGCGCGCCGAAGTGCTCGGCGACCGACACGATGCCGTTCACCCGCAGATTGACGAGATCGAGGTGGTCCCGGCCGAGCTGGCGCAGGTTCTCCTCGACCTGCCCGCGCAGTTGCCCGGGCCCGGCCATCCCCAGCCATGCGCCCGACGGGTCCCGCCACGGTCCGACCTTGGTGGCGATGACCAGATCGTCGGTGTACGGCGCCAGCGCCCGGTTGATCAGCTCGTTGGCGGAGCGCAGCGGCGAGAAGTAGAACGAGGCGGTGTCGATGTGGTTCACCCCGCGCTCGACCGCGCTCCGCAGGATCCCGACGGCGAACTCCCGGTCGATCGGGGCGCCGTCGGAATTCCCGCTCATGCCGTTTCCGGTCAGCCGCAGCGTGCCGAAGCCGACGCGGTTCACCTCCAGGTCGCCGAGCTTCCAGGTGCCCGCGGCCGCCGCCGTGACCGTCGTCGACTCTGCTGGGACCGTCGTCGGCTCTGCCTTGACCGTTGCCGGCTCCGCCGTGACCGTCGCTGAATCCACCGTGCCCCACCCCGTGTTCGTCGTGCCGCAGGCCGTTGCGGCCGCTACCGTGCCGCTCCGGGAGTATGGGACGACGACCGCCGGGGTGAGAAGGTGTGCAAGGGCGGCGAAAAGTCACACCCTGGGCGGGAACTCATCGCCGGTGCAAAGCCGTTGGAGCATGCGTACGGGGTTCACGGGAACACCGGCGGTGCGGCGCGCAGTAACCGGGTGGCGTCCGGCCCTGTTGGCCGGAGGTGATCCGTCCGTCCCGGCCCCGAGGACCTTCCATGCGCCGTCGCCGCCTCATCCCCGCTCTCGCCACCGCCGCTGCCTCCGCGGTGCTCGCCCTCGCGCCGGCCGCCTGGGCCGCGCCCGAGGTCCCGGCCGACAAACCGCTGGTGCTCAGCCGTTGGACGCAGCCCAGCGCCGCCAGTTACCAGGCGTGGGCCGACGCGCGCGTGCACCGGGGCGCGTGGGCCGCGTACGGCTTCGACTGGTCGACTGACCACTGCACCTCCTCCCCGGACAACCCCTTCGGCTTCCCCTTCACCGCGGCCTGCGACCGCCACGACTTCGGCTACCGCAACCACCGGGCGGCAGGGCTGTTCCCGGCCGCCAAGGCCCGGCTGGACGAGGCGTTCCTCGCGGACATGAAGCGGGTCTGCGCGCAGTACCCCGGCAGCCGCAAGAGCTCCTGCGAGGGGACCGCGTGGACCTACTACCAGGCGGTCAGGCTCCTCGGGATCTCGTAGGGATCGCCAAGGGCGGGGGTCCCGCGGCCGTGACCCCGGCGCCTCGTCGGCGCCGGGCAACCACGAACTCGGCCGGAGTCCGCACGTGCGCAGCAGCCTCGCGGCCCGCCTGCTGCCCCGCCGTGCGGCGGCTTCGCGCGGAGGCGACCGGATCTCCCGGGGATCCGCCCGCGGCGCCGGCGCCGCGGTGCTCCTCATCATGACCCTGGTCGGCGTCTTCCACGGCGGCCGTGCCCCGGAGGCGCTGCTTCCGCGGCGGCCGTGCCCCGGAGGCGCTGTGCGACGCGGGCCCGGCCTTCCTCACCGCCTCCGCGTGCGAGCCGGACTCCCACCGCTCCGGCATCGCGAGGGTCCTTCCGGCACGTCCTCATCGGGGCCGTCGCGATCGTCCTCGCCGAGCCGCCCCTCGCACCGCGGACCACGTCGAGGGCCGCTTCGGCCGACGCGGCCCGGGCGGGCGCCTGTCACCGCACGAGGTGCCGGGCGAACCAGTCCCGGGCCAGGGCGGCCACCTCGTCCAGGGCTCCCGGCTCCTCGAAGAGGTGGGTGGCCCCCGGGACGATCTCCAGCCGGTTCTCGCAGCGCAGTTCGCGCTGGGCCCCGCGGTTGAGGTCAAGCACCGTCGTGTCCCGGCTCCCCACCACGAGGAGCGTGGGCGCCCGTACGGCGGCGAGCCGCGGGCCGGCGAGGTCGGGGCGACCGCCGCGGGAGACGACGGCGCCGATCCCGGCGTCCGCATCGGCGCCCGAGGCGTTCGCCGCGTCCGCCGCGGCCCACAGCGCCGCCGCGGCTCCGGTGCTCGCCCCGAAGTAGCCGACCGGGAGGGGCACGCGGCGCCGCAGCCAGCGGGTGGCCTCCGCGAGCCGGCCGGCCAGGGGCTCGATGTCGAAGACGTTGGCCCGGTCAGCCTCCTCGGCGGGGGTGAGCAGGTCGAAGAGCAGGGTGCCGAGCCGCGCCCGGTTCAGCTCCGCCGCCACCGCGCGGTTGCGCGGGCTGCGCCGGCTGCTGCCCGAGCCGTGGGCGAACACCACGACCGCCCCGGCGCCCTCCGGCAGGGCGAGGTCTCCGGCCAGGGTGAGGCCGCCGGCGTCCACCTCGACTGCGGTCGCCCGGGCGGCCGGGCCCGATGCCGGGCCGGCGCCGGGAGCGGCCGCCGCCCGCGTCAGCAGGGCGACGACCTCCTCGTCGGGGGTCTGGGAGAAGTCCTCGTACCACTCGCCGACGGCGCGGAAGGCGCGCGGGGTGGAGAGGCACACCACCTCGTCGGCCTCGGTGCGCAGCCAGGCGACCGCGTCCGGCGGCGCCACCGGAACGGCCAGCACCACCCGGGCCGCGCCCTGCGCCCGTACGACCTCGCAGGCGGCCGCGGCCGTGGCCCCGGTGGCGATCCCGTCGTCGACCACGATCACCGTGCGGCCGGCGAGGACCACCCGCGGCCGGTCGCCGCGGAACCTGCGCGCCTGCCGGGCCAGCTCGGCCTCCTCGGCGTGCTCGACCGCGGCGAGGTCCTGCTGCCGGACTCGGCTGCTGCGGACGATGTCCTCGCTGATGACGCGCACCCCGCCCTCACCGATGGCGCCGAAGCCCAGCTCCCGGTGGTAGGGGACGCCGAGCTTGCGGACCACGATCACATCGAGCGGGGCGCCGAGTGCCCGCGCGACCTGGAAGGCCACCGGGACTCCGCCGCGGGGCAGGCCCAGGACCACGGGATCCTCCCCCTGCAGGTGCAGGAGCGCCTCGGCGAGACGCTCTCCGGCGTCCGTGCGATGGGTGAACAGCACGAGGGCTCACCCCCAAACCAGGGGAGACGGAAACCACGCACACACCTACTTCGACGCAACCCCATCCCCGGCCCGTCCGCAAGTCGGTGCCGGGCCGCGGATGGAACGGCTGCGAAGAGTCGGCCCGGGTGGCTCTGCGTGAGCTTCGGGCGGGTCGCTCGGGGCGTGCCACGGCCATCGCGGACGCAGCCGGCCCCCGCTCAGCCGCGGCCCCCGCTCAGCCGCGGCCCCCTCCTCAGCCGTGCCCCCGCTCCGTAGCGGCGCAGCGCCGGCGCGGCGTTGTGGCCGCCGAAGCCGAGGGGGTGGCTCAGGGCCGGGTTTCCGCAGGGGGCGGTGATCCCGGCACCGGCCGCACCGCGTCCGGGCCGATCGCGTCGTCGAGGTCGTCGCGGCCCTTCCCCGATGGCCGTGGCGTGTGCGGTGACCTTCCGGGTGACCGTCCAGGACGGCCGACGCTGGTGCGGCGTCGGGCGGACACCGGGTGGACGGCGGTCGCCCGCAGGTTTTACCCGGCGGTCGACCACCCGGCGTACCGGCGGCGGTAGCGTCCAGCCATCCATCCGTCACCGTCCCCCTGTCCGGGGGGACTTCAGGAGGCATGCCATGACTCTGGTCAACCTGTTCGACGCGGCGTCCAGGATGCCTGCCGCCTGGTGCTCCGAGGTGCTCGGGGAGATCGGTACCGCCTCCGTGAAGCTGCTGCGCATGGACGGGGCGCCGGTGGTGGAGGAGTCGCACGGCTCGGCCGAGATCCTCATCGTGCTCGACGGCCGGCTCGAACTGGTCGTCCAGGGCGCCCCGGTGGCCGTCGGACCCGGGGAGATGTGCCGGATCCCGGCCGGGGTGCACCACGAGGTGCGCCCCGGCAGCAGCGGGACCCTCCTGATCGTGGAGGTGCCGGAGGGGTGACCGGCCGGGGCACCCCGCGGCCGAACAGAAAAGGGCCCTCCGCGGGGGAGGGCTGCGGGTTCGGGCTGCAGGGCATCGTGTCGCCCACTTCGCGCTGAGGTAGTCGTTCGCGTCCATCGCCATCCCCGTCAGGGTGTTGGCGACGACGCCGCGCACGGGTCCGGCCGGCGCTCTCGCGGAGGCGCAACGTACGCCGGAGTCACCGCCGGGGCGAACTTGAGCGGAATCGGCCCGTTGCCGCAGCCCACGTCTGCGACCGGACCGTGTACGCCGGACAGCTCGGGGAGCGGGCGCTCGCAGTTCGGCCTGGAGGAAGTCCTTGGCCTCATCGAGGCGTTCGCGGCCCACTTCGAGGCCCTTGGCGCGGATGGCCTTCTCGATGTGGCGGCGGGAGGCCTTGCCGCCACGCCCCGGCGGGGCGGTCCGGCCGATCTCGATGGCCTGTTCCGAAGTGGCCACAGGCCCCCCGCCGGGATGCTCGGGCGCCGGTTTCTCGGGCTCAGCCACTTGATCAAGTTCTGCCGACGCCACATAGCGCCGGGCCGTGACCGGGGTGTGGCTGCGGAGCCGCCTTCCTCGTCGGTGGTCGGTGGTGTGGCGCAGACGTCGTACCGGCGCCGCGATGATCTACCGGCACTCCGACAGGAGGTCAGCAGGAGGTCGCCGACGCTCCTGTCGATGGATCGCCGCCAAGGCCGTGAGCGGGGAAAGAGTTCAGCAGCGATTCTCCAGGCGAGATGCTGCGCCTCCACGGGTTGACGCGCGCGGCGGCGACTCACACGCGCGAGTGAGGCAGAAATGTGCGCTGATCGGAGCGCCAGGCCATAGGCGCCTTGGGCTGACCGCGAGTGGTGCACCGGGGTGGGTGGCCAATTGGCCCAGCGCGGATTTGCGCTGCAGAAGAAAGTCCTACGTATGTCCATATGCTTTGCCTGAGTTTCCCTCGGAGCCCTTCCCTTCCAATCGTCGCGCATGTGGGTCGACGTGCCAGGAAGGCGACATGAGGCTTTCCGCTCCCGACTCCTGGAGAACCGTATGCGCATTGCCGTCACCGGTGGCGGTGGATTTCTTGGGTCACATCTATGCGAGGCTCTGCTGAGGCGCGGGGACTCCGTAGTGTGCCTGGACAACTTCTCGACAGGCGAGCCCAGGAATATCGCACACCTGCTCCCCAATCCGGCGTTCGAATTCATCCATGCCGATGTCAGCGTCCAGATGGAGGTCAGCGGCCGGGTCGACGCCGTCGCCCATCTGGCGAGTCCCGCATCGCCGCCCGACTACCTGCGCCAGCCGCTGGAGACGCTCGCTGTCGGCAGCAGGGGGACGGAGAACGCGCTCCGTCTCGCACTGCGCCACCGTGCCCGGTTCATCCTCGCGTCGACGAGTGAGGTCTACGGCGACCCCCTGGTCCACCCGCAGGAAGAGGACTACTGGGGCAACGTCAATTCTGTCGGACCCCGCAGCGTGTACGACGAGGCGAAACGATTTGCCGAGGCCATCTCGGTCGCATATCGGCGCACGCACGGTGTCGATGTCGGTATTGCGCGGATCTTCAACACCTATGGTCCGCGCATGCGCCCGCACGACGGCCGGGTGGTTTCCAGCTTCATCACCCAGGCCCTCACGGGCGAACCCCTGACCATCTACGGCGACGGGAAGCAGACCCGCAGCTTCTGCTATGTCGACGATCTGGTCCGCGGTCTCGTCGCCCTGCTCGACTCCTCCGAGGCCGGACCCTTCAACCTGGGTAATCCGGTGGAGCGAACGGTCACCGAGCTCGCCGAGATGGTGCTGGAACTCACCGGCTCGCTGTCGGAAATCCAGTACCACCCGCTCCCCGTCGACGACCCGGTCCGCAGGCGCCCGGTGATCTCCCGGGCCCGGGACGCGCTCGGCTGGTGGCCCGAGGTGGACATCGAGGAGGGGTTGCGCAGGACGAGCGACTGGTTCGCCTCCCGCCCCGCCGACCTCTCGACCGGAGCCGCCGCCATCCGCGGCGGCCAGGAGGACGGTATGCCGCCCCCGAGGAGGTACGCCGGCGCTGTGTCGGACCGGCCGGAATCCGTCCCCGCGCCGGCCTGAACCCGTCCCGGCCCTCCCCTCCGACGGGGAGGGGCGTCCCTGCACGCCTCTCCCCGCTGGCCCCGTTCCCTCCAAGGCGGCCGTGAGGCCCTCGCGCCGCCCCACCGAGATCATCCCGGAGCGCGCTCACATGACCCCGACCGAGCCAGGGCTCGTACGCGAGGCTGCCGCGACCGACGGGCTTATCCCCAGCCCGTCCGGAGAGCAGGCCACACTCAAGGACCAGATCCGCGAGCTCTCCCGGGGCCGCGTCGTCGAGATTCCTCCCGACGGGCCCGTGTTCGCCCATCCGCGCCGTGCTCTGAAGACCCGCGAAACGAGCTTCGTCCGCCAGTTCGGCACAGCCGACAGGCTGAAGGTCATGGTGCTCACCCTGGGGTGGGTGGCCTGCCTCGTCTGGTTCTGGGTCTGGTGGCTGCGTCCCGAGCACCAGGTCGGTTGGGTGGGCCTGGCCGTCAACAGCGCGCTGCTGCTCTACCTGGCACTGCTGCCCCTGCACTTCCTGGTCGCGGTCGTCCGTCTGCGCCGCTTCGACTCGGGGATCGGCGTCCCGCAGGTGCGTACGGCGTTCGTCGTCACCCGTGCTCCGTCGGAACACTGGGACATCGCCCGCACCACCTTGGAGGCGATGCTCCGCCAGGACTACCCCCACCCCTACGACGTATGGCTGTGCGACGAGGACCCCTCCGCCGACGTCGCGGACTGGTGCGCGGCGAACGGAGTGCGGGTCTCCTGCCGCCGGGACCGCCCTGACTACCACCGGCTCACGTGGCCGCGCCGCACCCGCTGCAAGGAGGGCAACCTCGCCTTCTTCTACGACCACTGGGGCTACCGGGACTACGACGTCGTCGCCCAGCTGGACTGCGACCACGTGCCGAGCGGGTCGTACCTGACCGAGATGGTGCGGCCGTTCTCCGATCCGGCGATCGGCTACGTCGCCGCGCCGAGCGTGTGCGACGCCAATGCCGAAGTCTCCTGGTCTGCGCGGGGCCGGCTGCATCGTGAGGCCGTCTTTCACGGGGCGGTCCAGCTGGGCCACTCGGCCGGGCTCGCGCCCTTGTGCATCGGCTCCCATTACGCCGTGCGTACGGAGGCGGTGCGGGACATCGGCGGGATCGGGCCCGAACTCGCCGAGGACTTCTCGACCACGTTCCTGATGAACTCGGCCGGCTGGCAGGGATCGTTCGCCATCGACGCCCATGCGCGCGGCGACGGCCCCGTCACCTTCGCCGCCATGGCCACCCAGGAGTTCCAGTGGTCACGCAGTCTCGCGGTGATGCTCTTCGGGATGCTTCCGCGCCACCTGGGCCGCATGCGCGGCTGGCTGCGCCTGCGCTTCGCCTTCGCCCTGTCGTACTACCCGCTGCTCGCCGCGACCACCACCATGGGGCTGGCGCTGCCTCCGGTGGCGGCCGTCACCGGCCTGCCGTGGATCAACGTGAACTACTTCTCGTTCCTGGGCCACTTCTGGGCGATGTCCGTATGGCTGATGCTCCTCACCGTGCTCGTGCGCCGGCGCGGGCTGCTCCGGCCGGCGAAGGCCCCGGTCCTGAGCTGGGAGAGCTGGCTCTTCGGTCTCGCCCGCTGGCCCTTCGTCGCCTGGGGCGTGGGTGCTGCCCTGGTGCAGAAGCTGCGCCCCCGGCCGGTCGTCTTCAAGGTGACCCCCAAGTCGACGGACGGGCTCGAGCCGCTGCCGCTGCGGCTGGTGGCGCCCTACCTGATCATCACCACCACGCTGTCCTGCGCGGCTGTGACCGGCGAGCTCACCGGCCCCGCCGCGGGGTACGTCTTCCTGTGCATCCTCGGCTCGCTCTCGTACGCGCTGGTCACCCTCACCATTGCGGGGCTGCACATCGCAGAGATGGCACGGGCCGCGGGAGTGCCCAAGCACAAGGCCGTGGTGACGGCCCGGCTGCCCCTGCTCGCCGGAACCCTCACGCTGCTGCCGCTCGCCCTGGCCATCGGCCTGTTCCCCGTCTACGCGGCAGGCATCTTCGGCTGGTGACACCGCCGCACCGGCTCCCCACCTCCACCCCACCCCCACAGACGATCACGGAGAAAGGATCCCACCCCCATGCCCACGACGGTCCTGGTCACCGGCGGCGCCGGCTTCATCGGCAGCCATACCTGTGTCGAACTGCTCGAGAACGGCTACGAGGTGGTCGTCGTCGACGACCATTCGAACAGCTCACCGGAGGCCCTGGAGCGCGTCGCGAAGATCGCGGGACGCCCGGTCGCCGCCGTGTACCGGGCCGACATGCGGGACCGGCGCGCGCTGGATGCCGTATTCGACGAGCACCCGATCGACGCGGTGATCCACTTCGCCGCGAAGAAGGCGGTCGGCGAGTCCGTGGAGATCCCGATCGCCTACTACGACATCAACGTCGGCGGCACGACCGCCCTGCTGTCGGCCATGCACGCACATGGAGTACACCGGCTGGTGTTCTCCTCGTCCTGCTCGATCTACGGGGACGCCACCAAGGTGCCTCTGACAGAAGCGGATCCGGCGGCCCCGACGAACCCGTACGCCTCGACGAAGTGGCTCTGCGAGCAAGTACTGGCCGACGTCTGCCGCCGCCTGCCCGAGCTCAGCGTGCTGTCCCTGCGGTACTTCAACCCGGTCGGCGCGCACCCGTCGGGACTGCTGGGCGAAGACCCCCGGGGCGTGCCCAACAACATCATGCCGTACCTGGCCCAGGTGGCCGTCGGCCGCCGCGAGCGGCTCAGCGTCTTCGGCGACGACTACCGCACCCCCGACGGGACCGGCATCCGTGACTACATCCACGTCATGGACGTGGCCGAGGGCCACCGGCGCGCACTGGAGCACCTCGGCGACGAGAACGGCATGCGTGTCTTCAACCTCGGCACCGGAGTGGGGTCCTCCGTCCTCGATCTCGTCGCCGCTTTCGAGCGGGAGTCCGGCAGGCCGATCCCGTACGAGGTGACCGGGCGCCGCCCGGGAGACGTGACCGAGCTCGTCGCCGATCCCAGCGCAGTGGCGGCGGCCTGGAACTGGGCCGCGACCCGTGATCTCGCGGCGATGTGCCGCGACGCCTGGCGCTTCCAGGAACTCAACCCCTCGGGCTACACGGCCTGACGTCCGAGCCCGCCTGCGGTTCATCACACCAGCCCACGCACAGCAGTTCGTCAGACAGGAGATTCGCATGCGCTTGACCGTCATCGGTACGGGATACCTCGGAGCTGTGCACGCCGCGTGCATGGCCGACATCGGACACGAGGTCCTCGGCGTCGACATCGACGCCGAAAAGATCACGGCCCTCACCGAGGGCAGACCCCCCTTCTTCGAGCCCGGCCTCGACGACGTCCTGACCCGCGCCATCGACTCCGGACGACTCCACTTCTCCACCTCCCTCAGCGAGGCGGCGGCCTTCGGCGAGGTGCACTTCGTCTGCGTGGGCACACCGCAGCAGGCCGGCTCGAACGCCGCCGACCTGCGCTACGTCGATGCCGTCATCGACGGGCTGGCCCCCCACCTGACCCGTCCTTGCCTGATCGTGGGCAAATCCACCGTCCCGGTCGGTACCACCGCCCGCATCGCGGCCCGGCTGAGAGGTCTCGTCCCCGCCGGTGCGGACGTGGAAGTCGCCTGGAACCCCGAGTTCCTGCGAGAGGGGTTCGCGGTCGAGGACACGCTGCGGCCCGACCGGCTCGTGGCGGGCGTCACCTCACCGCGCGCGGACCGGACCCTGCGCGAGGTGTACGCCCCCATGCTCCGCGCCGGCCTCCCGTACATCAGCACCGACCCCGCCACCGCCGAGCTGGTCAAGGTCGCGGCGAACTCCTTTCTCGCGACCAAGATCTCGTTCATCAACGCGATGGCGGAGGTCTGCGACGCGGCCGGTGCCGATGTGAGCACCCTCGCCGACGCGCTCGGACACGACACCCGCATCGGGCGCCGCTTCCTCAACGCCGGTCTCGGCTTCGGCGGCGGATGCCTGCCCAAGGACATCCGGGCGTTCACTGCCCGGGCCCGGGAACTCGGCGTGGAGGAGGCGGTGAGCTTCCTGCGTCAGGTCGACGACATCAACCTGCGCCAGCGGCTCCGGACCGTCGCCTTCGCCCGTGACGCGGTCGGCGGTGCGTTCTCCGGACACCGGATCGCCGTCCTGGGTGCCACCTTCAAGCCGAACAGCGACGACGTCCGTGATTCGCCGGCCCTTGCCGTGGCGGCGGCGATCCGCCGCGAGGGCGGTGAGGTACGGGTCCATGACCCCGAAGGGATCTACAACGCCTGCTTGACGCACCCCGAACTGCGCTACGACGCAGACGTGCTGACCGCCTGCCGCGGAGCGGATGTCGTGCTGCATCTGACCGAGTGGAGTCAGTACCGGGAGATCGACCCGGTGAAGCTGGCACGCGTGGTGTGCGCACCGAGGCTCATCGATGCCCGCAACCACCTCGACGCGGGTCTGTGGCGTTCCGCCGGCTGGACCGTCCGCGTACTGGGCAGGCCGGGTCCCGCCACGGTGCCCGCACCTCAGCGTGGCAGCGCTCTGGCTCAGTCCTCTTCACCTAGCTGTGCGGCACCCGCGGAGGGCGCTGTGCTCAGCCGCGCCCCGAAGTAGTCGACCAGGCCGGGGTCGACTCCGAGCGACCGCAGCTTGACGGCGCCTTCCAACTGGTCGGCGCAGGTCGAGACCAGCTTGGTGGCCCCGGCCAGATCGGTGACCGGGGCCGCCGTGCCCTCGAGGCACGGGTCCGCGGTGCTGCCCGTCGGCTCGGTGCCCATCCGCTCTTGTCCAGCCCGCTGCCGCCAGGCCTGCAAATCGGAGTACCGCACCTTGCCCCACTGCAGTTTCCAGTCGCCCGTGCTGAAGTAGTCGTTCCCCTGCAGACGAAGGAGGGCCTGTGTGTAGTTGGTGTCCGAATCCACCACCGGAGCACCGTTGGTGACGAAGATGTTGTTGCGGATGCCGACTCCGCTCATTCCGTTCCGGAGTCGCAGGGCCGGTGGCCGGTCGATGCCGCTCGACCGCAGGATCACGGTGTTGTGGTAGATCTCCAGATTCCGCATGAGGTTGCCGTATGCCACGATGCCGCCGTACCACGGTAGCTTTCTGGCGTCGTCCCAGCTGTAGTTGAAACGCACGACGTTGTCCCTGTGCGCGTTGGACGGCTCACCCGAGTACACGAGGAAGCCCGCGCCGTCGTTGCCGTAGGACAGGTTGTACTGGAGCACCGAGGACGACACGTTGTTGTCCAGGCCGAAACCCCCGCCGTCTACGCGGGACCCGGTGCGATTGCGATACGCCCTGTTGTTCTGGATGATCACGCGGGTCGAGTCGTAGGTCCAGATTCCCTCGGGCCCTTCCTGAGCCAAGGCCGAGGATTTGGCCCCGTTGTCGTACGAGACCGACTGCTGAACGGTCGCGTTCCGGACGCTGCCGAGAACGATGCCACTGCCGGTGTTGCGGTCGTCCGCGGTCGGGTCGCCCGGATTGCTGTACGCCCTGACTCGCGTGATCACGAGCTGTTCGTGCGCGTAGCCCGGTTTCTTGGCCGTGAAGCGTGGACCGTAGGTGACCAGCCCGGCGTCCTGATTGTGGTGCACGGCCGAGTCGCTGATCTGGATGTCGCGGAAGCCCGTGGACCTGGGGCCCGTGCCGACGCGAATCCCGTGCTGGAACCGGGACACGTCGACCCCGGAGATCCGCACGTGGTTCAAGGGTCGCCCGCCGCCGAGGTCGTTGAAGAAGCTGATGCCGTCCGCACTGCGCTGCGCCTTGGCATCGCCGACGAGCACCAGATTCCGGATCTCCACGCCGGCGGTGTTGTAAACGGCGATTCCCGCTGTGCCCCTCGCCGCGATGGTGGCCCGACCGGTGCCGTACGAATCGATCACCACGGGCTTGGGCACGCTGCCCGCATCACCCGTGCCGATGGTCAGCCCACCGGTGAAGCGCTCGCCGCCCTTGAGCCGAAGACGGTCTCCGGGCCGGAACGGCACCTGGTCGGCCCGGGCGAGGGTGCGCCAGGCGGTCGCCTCGGACAGGCCGTCTCGCTCGTCGTCGCCCTCCGGGCTCACGTAGAAGGTGAGCGGGCCTTTGGCGGGAGGCCGCGGTGGCGTGTACGGCTTGAGCACGTCGCATCCGGCGAGGCAAGCGATCGCGCCCATCACGGTCACACCTGCGACGAATTTTGCCCCACCACGGCGTCCCCACCCGGCGGTCCGACGGTCGCGCATCATCCCGGTGTCCCCATTCCGTTCGGCTCCACACCTCGCGTAACAAGGTGCCAGAAACCGCAGGTGCGTTACATCCGTGACATGACGAGAACTCCCTATCTTTGACCTGATGCCTGAATAACGCCCAATTATCCGATCTTGTGCAGTTGGGTTCTGCGTGTCGGGCGCATGGGGCAGAGGGGTGCCTGCGCCCCGGTCGCAGGGTCCTCGCCGATGCGCCCCCCTCGGGTCGGCGCAGCTGGCGGGTGCAGTCTTCCGGCGCGTCTGGAGCAAGGCACGAGAAGCCGTGCCCGACGGACACGAGTACGCCTCACCCGTCGGCAAGCGCGTGTACGACCTGCGGCACACCTGCCTGACGACCTGGCTGAATGTGACTGTCAGTTGGCCGATCTTCAGAAGCGCATCGAAGGCCCGCAGGAGCTGCCCGCCGTGGAACCGCAGACGGGCCGGTCGCAGCAGAATTTCGGAAAGTTTTCGGGAAGAACACCCGCCAAGAGCCGGCTGAAGCCGGGATCCAGTCGGACTGCCACCCCCGCCGTCAGGGGTAGTTCAGGGGCTTGCCTCGCCGCTACGGCGATCGCATGAGGGTGCCGCTGACCTGCGAAAAAGCCCTCCGCGAGGGAGGGCTTGAGGGGTAGGACGTGGAGAGTGCCCCCGGCAGGACTCGAACCTGCGGCCAAGTGCTTAGAAGGCACCTGCTCTATCCACTGAGCTACGGGGGCCGGAAGGTGGCCGTGGTGGGCCTGGAGCCCCTGGTGGGGGTGGGACTGTGGTCCGTGCCGGGTCAAGGATAGGGCTCCGGTCGCCTTGTCCCGGTTGCTTCACTCGCGGGCCACGATGTGGAGGTTCGGTGAAGCGGTCCCGATAATCGCAGGCAGGTGCGATTCTCGCATCGCTTTTGCGCCGTGGCGCCCCTGGTGTTGTGCACTCGTTATGCCTGCGCCCCACTCGTCCGTCGTGCCCAGAATGTCCCACTGGAGTCGCGGTCGGCGCGCAGAGGGCGTATAAGCTTCAAAAATGGTCCTAAATTGGGCATTCTTCGCATGTGGTGACCTTGGATGTTCGGCCTCAGCTGCTCGATGCCCTGTCCGCCCTGCGCGACCGGGTCGCGTCCGTGCGTCTGCCGCTGCCCCTGCCCGGCGCCCCGCGCGCCCGCCAGACCAGAGCCGAGCTGCTCGCGCAGCTCGACGACTACCTCGTACCCCGGCTGAAGGCGCCCGAGGCGCCGATGCTCGCCGTCGTCGGCGGGTCCACCGGGGCCGGTAAGTCCACCCTCGTCAACTCCCTCGTCGGACGACAGGTCAGCGAAGCCGGAGTGCTGCGCCCGACCACGCGCACACCGGTGCTCGTCTGCCATCCGGATGACCACCACTGGTTCGCCGGAATGCGGGTCCTGCCCGATCTGATGCGGGTCTGGGTGCCCCACGAAGAGGAGGACACGCCCCCCGCGGCCAGATCCCGGCCCCGCGACCGCGCCCACGGCGACACCCACGCCACCCGCGAGATGCGCATCGAGACCGTCTCCAGCCTGCCGCGCGGACTGGCCATCCTCGACACCCCCGACATCGACTCCCTCGTGGTCGAGAACCGGACGCTCGCCGCCCAACTCATCTGCGCCGCCGACGTCTGGGTGATGGTCACCACCGCCTCGCGGTACGCCGACGCCGTCCCCTGGCACCTGCTGCGCACCGCCAAGCAGTACAAGGCCACCCTCATCATCGTCCTCGACCGGGTCCCGCACCAGGTCCTGGCCGAGGTCTCGCGGCAGTACGGGGCCCTGCTCACCAAGGCCGGGCTGGGCGACGTGCCGCGCTTCACCGTCCCGGAACTGCCCGAATCGACCGGCGGGGGCGGGCTGCTGCCGGCCAGCGCCGTCGCCCCGCTGTTCGCCTGGCTCGCGCACCACGCCCAGGACCCGGCCGCCCGGCAGTACGCCGTCGGGCGGACCGCGCTCGGCGCGCTGGACTCCCTCCGCCGCCGGATGCCGGAACTCGCCTCCGCCGTCGCCGCCCAGCACGCCGCCGCCGTACGGCTGACCTCGGCCGTCGAGGACGCGTACCGGCGCGAGGGCAAGCGCGTCCGCAACCGCCTCGACCACGGCGCCGTACTGGCCGGTGACGCGCTGACCCGCTGGCGCGGCTACCCGCTCGACACGAGCGCCGACGAACTGCTCGACTCCCTCGCCGAGTCCCTCGCCGCACTGCTCCAGTGCGCCGTCGCCGCCGCCGACGAGCGGATCGCCGAGGCCTGGCGGCGCGAGCCCGCCGCCGGCGCGGTAGCGCTGCCCGCGCCCGACAAGGAAGCGGGGGAACGCATCGGCATGGCCGTACGGCACTGGCGGCGCGTGCTGGAGGAACTCGCCGAGGAGGAGGTGGCCCGGCTCGACAAGCAGCCCGCACCCGACCCCGACGGCGTCGCGGCCCTGCTCGTCGCCGCCCTGCTCGGCGGCAAACGCGCCCGGCCCGCGGGCGAGAAGCTCGCCGAACGCATCGGCGCCCAAGCCGCCCTGCGGCTGCGCGACCGGGGCGGCGAACTGGTCGGCGACCACCTCGACCAGGTGCTGCGCGCCGAGCGCGACCGCCGGCTCGCCCCGCTCGAAGCGCTCGAAGTGACCCCGGAACCACAGGCCGAGCTCATTGCCGCGCTGTCCGTACTGCAGAAGGAGAGGTGACGCGGTGACCGCCCTGACCGACCGGACCGACGACCGCTGGGACGACGGACTCATCGCGCGCTCGCGGCCCCGGGCCGCCGGCGGGATCGACGACGGGACCGACGGGACCGACGGGACCGACGAGGACGACATCGGCGACGAGGCGCTCGTCCGGGCCGTCTCCGGCGCGGGCAGCGACGGCGGCAAGTCGCACGCACCCCCGCTCAGCCCCGAGGCACAGGCCCTGCGCCTGCGGCTCGACGCGCTGCGCCAGCTCGTCGGCCTGTCCCGGACCAGGCTCGACGGCAAGACCCTCGCCGAGGCCGGGCGGGTCCTCGACGAGGCGGCGGCGCGCCGCGGACTCTCCCCGCAGCACACGGTCGTCGCGATCGCCGGAGCCACCGGAAGCGGCAAGTCCACACTTTTCAATTCACTCGCCGGGGTGCAGATCTCCGAGACCGGGCTGCGCCGCCCGACCACCGCGGCGCCCATCGCGTGCAGTTGGTCGGACGGGGCCGCCGGACTGCTGGACCGCCTGGAGATCCCGGGACGGCTGCGCCGCCGGCCCCGCGAGACCTCGGAGGCGGAGGCCCTGCGCGGGATGGTCCTCGTCGACCTGCCCGACCTGGACTCGGCGGTCGGCGCGCACCGGGACCACGTGGACCGCGTCCTGGCGCTGGTCGACGCCGTGGTGTGGGTGGTGGACCCGGAGAAGTACGCGGACGCGGTGCTGCACGAGCGGTACCTGCGGCCCCTGGCCGGGCACGCGGAGGTGACCTTCGTCGTGCTGAACCAGGTGGACCGGCTCCCCGGCGAAGCCGCCGACCTCGTACTGGACGACCTGCGCCGGCTCCTCGACGACGACGGCATCGCGCTCGGCGAGCACGGCGAGCCCGGCGCCACGGTCCTCGGGCTGTCCGCGCTGACCGGTGAGGGTGTCGGGGAACTGCGCGAACTCCTCGGACAGTTCACCCAGGAGAAGGGCGCCGCCACCCGGCGGATCTCCGCCGACGTCGACCGCGCCGCCGGGCGCCTGCGGCCGCTCTACGTCGCCGACGGACACGCGGGACCGGAGATCGGCGAGGCGGCGCGCGCCGAGTTCGAGGACCGCCTCGCCGAGGCGGTCGGGGCGTACGCGGCCGGTCTCGCAGCCGAGCGCGCCTGGCGGCGCAACGCCGGCAAGGCGTGCGGGACGCCCTGGCTGCGGCTGTGGCGGTGGTACGAGAGCCGGCGCGCGCCGCGCTCCCTGGCGGGTCTGGCCGCGCTGGCGGCGATCGGCGGGCGGGGCACGACGGCCGCGCCGGCGCCGGTCGAGGAGGAGGTGACCGCCCGTCAGCGGGTGGAGCAGGCCGTACGGGTGGTCGCCGACGAGGCGGTGGCCGGCCTGCCCGAGCCGTGGGCGCAGGCGGTCCGGGAGACCGCCGTGCGCGGCGCCGACCGGCTCCCGGAGGCGCTGGACGAGATCGCGGTGACGCTGGGCGCGGCGGTCGCGGTGCCCAGCGTCAAACCGCCGCGTCCCACGTGGTGGCCGGCGGCCGTGCTGGCGCAGGCGGCCATGACGCTCGTGCAGATCTACGGCGGGCTGTGGCTGGTCGGGCAGATCGCCGGGATCCTGGAGCCCAGACTGCTGCCCCCGGTGCTGCTGATGGTGGCGGGCATCATCGGCGGGCCCCTCGTGGAATGGGCCTGCTCGATCGCGGCCCGGGGCCCGGCGCGCCGGTACGGGCAGGACGCGGAGCACAGGCTGCGGCAGGCGGCGGCCGGGTGCGGGCGGGCCCGGGTGCTGGAACCGGTGGCGGCGGAGCTGCTGCGCTACCGGGAGGTGCGTGAGCAGTACGCCACGGTGGCCGCAGGGGGGAGCAGGTTGTCCACAACCCGCCAGTAATCCACAGGCCGGAGCGGGGATCGGCGGCCTGCCCCAGCATGGCTCGTAGCTCGTACGGATGGTCCGGACGGGCACGGACGACGGGGGAGGGCGGCCGGGATGAACGACACCCAGGTGACGCTGGTGGGCTGCGTGGCCACGCAGATCGACTACAAGGAAACGGTGAACGGTCCGTCGGCGCGGTTCCGGTTCGCGGTGACGCCGAGGTACTTCGACCGGCGCAAGGACGCCTGGACGGACGGGGCCACCAGCTTCTACACGGTGTGGGCGCGGCGGGCGCTCGCCGTCAATCTCGCCGGTTCCGTATCGGTCGGCGAACCGCTGGTGGTGCACGGACGGCTGCGCGTACGGGAGGACCCGCCCGACGGGGACGGCAAGCGGTGGGTCTCCGCGGAGATCGACGCTTCCTCCATCGGCCACGACCTGAACCGCGGGACGGCGGCCTTCCGGCGCGTGGTGCGGACGGACACGCCGCTGATGGCCACTCAGAAGGCGGCGGTGGTCTGAGTGTTCGAGACGGTTAGGATTCCCCGGTACTCACGGGCACCTGGGTCTTTGGCCCGAAGGGGAAGACTGTGTCGATTGCCGTTCCCGCATCCTCCGCTCCTGATCCCGCTCCTGGCTCCGCGCCTCGTCCCGCCGCCGGCCCGGTTCCTCGCTCCACTGCTGTGCCTGCTCCTCTCGAACCTCCCGCTGCGGTACGGGGCTCCGCGCGTCGGCCGCTGGCGGTGGCCCTGCTGGCCGCGGCCCTCGCCGCCGCGCCCGGCGCCCGGGCCGCCGCCGACTCCGACCCGGCGGCCCGGGCGCCGGAGGGCGCGAGCGCCGTCCTGGACGGGCTCAAGACGTACGGGCAGGCGGTCCTGCGCTCCGGGGACGGATCGGTTCGGCAGATCCCGGCCGGGCTCTACGAGATGCGGGTCGACGGCGGCGGCATGCTCCAGACGTACGGGGTCGGCGTGTCGGGCAACGCCCAGCCGCAGGCGCGGTACACCGAGAGCGGCTGGGGCGGCAGCCTGCTCGCCGGCAACCGGGAGGCGGGCCGGATCCGCTGGGTCCTGGAGCACTCCTACCCCCAGCTGAACGATCTGGCCGGGCTCGCCAAGGCGGCCGGGGCCGGGGCGCTCACCGCGGAGAGCGCGGCGGCCGGGACCCAGGTGGCGATCTGGCGGCTGGCGGACGGGGTGCACGTCGAGGCGGCCGACCCGGCGGCGGAGAAGCTGGCCGACTACCTGCAGCGGGCGGCCGGGCAGCTGCCGGAGCCGCCGGCCTCGCTGGGACTGGACCCGGGCGAGGTGTCAGGGCCGGTCGGCACCCGGCTCGGCCCGGTGACCGTGCGGACCGGGGCGCGGAGCGTGTCGGTCGTACCGGACGCGGCGGCCGTCGCGATGGGGGTGCGCGTGGTGGACGCCGAGGGGCAGCCCGTGGACACCGCCGCCAACGGGAGCCGGCTGTACTTCGAGGTGCCCGCGGGCACCCCCGACGGGACGGCCTCGATCACCGTCCACGGGGCGACCAAGGTGCCGGTCGGGCGGGTCTTCACCAGCGGGGTGCCGGCGCAGACGCAGGTCGTGGCGGGCTCCAGCGAGTCGGTGGCCGCCGCGACGGCCACCGCGCTGTGGCCGCCGGCCCCCGTGGCCGAGGCGGGCACGGCCTCCGGCTCGGAGGCGGTCGCGCTGGGCGCCCAGTCGGCGGCCGTCCCGATGACCTCCCCGGACGAGGAGCGGCTGGCGACGAGCGGCAGCTCGGCCGCCACCCCGGTCATCGCCTCCCTGGCGGTGGGCCTGGTGGTCCTCGGCGGCCTGGTGGTCCTGCTGCTGCGCAAGCGCCCGCTGGACGAGGAGGACGAGGCGTAGCCCTCTCGGGCGCTGCAGCACGCTCCCGGGCGGGTGCGGTGGATCCGTTGGGCCGGGTGGCCGCCGGGGCAGGTTCGGATCCGCCGCCCCGGGTAGGGGCAGGAAATGGCTGATCAGCAACTGACCTGGCAGGGTGCCGTCGCGCGATGGGACCGGCTGCTGTTCGACGTGGTGGCCAGGAGGCACTGGCCGGGGGCCGACCGGGTGCTGCCCCGGCTCGGGCGGGCCGCGAACCACGGCGTGCTGTGGGGCGGTACCGCCGCGGCGATCACCGTCTTCGGCTCGACCCGGGGCCGCAAGGCGGCCGGGCGCGCGGTCGCCTCGCTCGCGCTGGCCTCCGCGACCATCAACACCGTCGGCAAGTGGTCCGTACGCCGGCCGCGGCCGCTGCTGCACGGGGTGCCCGCGGTGCGGCAGCTGGCGACGCAGCCGCAGACCACCTCGTTCCCGTCCGGGCATTCGGCCTCGGCCTTCGCCTTCACCGCCGGGCTGGCGCTGGAGTCCCCGGGCTGGGCGGCGGCGGTGGCTCCGGTGGCCGCGTCCGTGGCGTTCTCCCGCGTCTACACCGGCGTGCACTACCCCTCCGACGTACTGGCGGGCGCGGCGCTGGGGGTGGCCGCGGCCGCAGTCGTACGCCGCCTCGCACGGGACGTGCAGGAGGCCCGGGTCGTGCCGGGTGACGAGCGGCCGGCCGCCGGGGCGCCCGCGCTGCCCGACGGGGCCGGGCTGACCGTGGTCGTCAACAGCGGGTCGGGGACGGCCGCGGCCGCGGCGCTCGACCTGCGCACCCGGCTCCCCGAAGCCGAGGTGATCGAGTGCGAGGGTGCCGAGCTGGTCCCCGCCCTGGCGGCGGCGGCCGAGCGGGCCACCGTGCTCGGGGTCTGCGGCGGGGACGGCACGGTCAACGCCGCCGCCACCGCCGCCCTGCGCGCCGGGGTGCCGCTGGCCGTGTTCCCCGGCGGCACCCTCAACCACTTCGCGATGGACCTCGGCCTCGGCGGCAGTGAGGACACCTGCCGCGCCCTGGCCGACGGGCACGCCGTCCGCGTCGGAGTGGGCCGCTTCTCCCCGGGCCCCGGGAATGCTCCGGCCGCGGAGCCCGGGTACTTCCTGAACAACTTCAGCATCGGCGCCTACCCGGAGCTGCTGGGCCACCGGCTGCGCTGGGGCCCGCGCATCGGCGGCGGCCCGGCCGCGCTGCTGGCGGCCTGGCGGGTGCTGCGCGCCCAGCGGCCCGTGCGGCTGCAGCTGGCCGGGCGGCCCCGGAGCGTGTGGCTGCTGTTCGCCGGCAACGGCACCTACCACGGCACCGGCCCCACCCCCCGACGCCGCGACAGCCTCGGCGAGGGCCTGCTCGACCTGCGGATCGTCTACGGCGGCGGACGCCCCGGCCCCCGGCTCCTGGCCGCCGCCCTCGCGGGCCCCCTGAGCCGCTCCCCGGTCCACACCGCCACCCGCCTGCGCAGCCTGCGCATCGGCGACGTCCCGAAGGGCACCCCGCTCGCCTACGACGGCGAATACGCCGAAGCCCCACCCGCCCTCGTCCTCGACGAACTTCCCGACGCCCTCACCGTCTACCGCCCCCGCTGATCCCGCTCACGGGCCGACCTCCGGCGGGCCGTCCGGCGCCGGACCCACCCCCAGGTCCGCCCGCATGGCGCCGCGCATGGCCTGCCACTGGTCCCCGACACCCGCCAAGGCGGCGTGTATCTCCTCGAACGACTGCCCGGGCCGCGGGTTGCCCTCCTCCAGGCGCATGGTCCGGCTGTAGGCGCGGGAGAGGGTCATGGTCATGGCGTCCAGCTCGGCCAGCACCGGGTCCGACGCAATCATCTGCGCCTCCGCGAATGCGGCGTGCATGGCGTGCCGGGCATCCTCCAGGTCCGCCCGTCCCTGGGGCGTGACCCCTCCCTTGTGGACGAGCCACAGGTAGTTCATGAGCTCCACGCGGTAGCGGCGGTAGCCGGCATTGGCCGTCACGTAGCACTGGCGCCGCTGTTCCAGCTCGACGATCTGCCGCTCGCGCCGCCACTCGGCGGCGGCCAACCGCTCCTGGCGCGCGAACTGCTCCGCCTGCACGCGGGCCGTCAGGCGTTGCGACAGGACCGACGCTATGAGCGTGCCCGTGACGCCCACCACCGCGACCGCTAACCCGATGAGTGCGCTTCCCACTGAACCCCCTGGCCGGCCGATGCCCTCATGTCGGGGGCATCCTGCCCCGCGACACCTCAATGATCTCGGCGGGTCAGCCGTGGCGGGCGAGTTCGGCCGCGGAGACGAGGAGGATCAGGGCCAGCACGGGGATGAGCACCAGGTCCGGGAACCCGCCGAGGAGCAGCCCGCCCAGCACCGCACCGGCGACGGAGCCCGCGGCCATGACCAGGGTGAAGCGGAGGTTCGCGCCGAGCACCGCGAAACTGCCGTCACGGCTGTAGCGGGCGAAGGCCACGAGCATCGTCGGCAGGGACACCAGCAGCGAGAGGCTTCCGGCGGTCTTGATGCCGACCCCGAACAGCAGCACGATCGTCGGGATCAGCAGCTCACCTCCGGCCACGCCCATGATCGCCGCGACCACCCCGATGCCGAACCCGGCCACGACCCCGCAGGGCACCTGCGCCCACAGCGGCAGCGCGAGCGTGTCCAGGGTGGTGGCGTGCGTGAGCAGCAGCGCGGCGGCCATGAGCACCATCAGGGCGGCCAGCACCTTGTAGAGGGTGGCGGATCGCATGCGCACCGCCCAGGATGCCCCGGCCCAGGCCCCCAGCAGGCTGCCGGCCAGCAGGTTGACCGCGACCGGCCAGCGCGCGGCCACCTCGGCGGCCGGGACCGCCGCCAGCCGGGCGGGCAGCGCGACCAGGACCACGACCAGGCTCATGGCCTTGTTCAGGATGACGGCCGAGAGCGCGGCGAATCCGAAGAGGCCGATCAGCAGGGGCAGGCGGAACTCCGCGCCGCCCAGCCCGATCATGCCGCCCAGAACGCCGATGGCCGCTCCCGCACCGAACACCACGGGCGTCGAGTGCTTCGAGCGGAGGGGGACGAGGCCCTGGTCAGCGGTCACGACGTGCATCCTCCCCAGGAGCCGCCCGAGCCCGCTACGGCACGGCCCCAGCTTCGGGGGAAAGCCACCGCGCGCCCGCCCGGGATTCGTCGCAAAGTCCACCGAGGAAGACCGAGGACGACCGACGACGATCCAGGGCGATCCAGGGCGACCGGCGCGACCGGGGCGCGAGGGATTCACCTCGCCGTGCAGAACCTACGACCAGGCTGAAAGGCCCCGCCGGTCAGGCGGTCTCCTGGCGCTCGGGCGCCTTCCGCGTCTTGACCCCGCCGACGATGAGCGCCAGCCCCACGACGAGGACGCCGAGGTAAGCGGTGGACGGGAGGTCGACGACCTTGTGCATCCAGCCCCACTCCGTGCCGAAGAAGGTCTGCGAAGCGAAGCTGACCAGCCCCTGGGCTCCTACGACGTAGCCGATGCTTTCGATGGTGTATCCGATGGTTGTTCGCACGGATCAACCCTCTCGCGGCGGTGCCGCAAGATCGTCCTCCGCAGGGCCGAAAACACAGTAGGCCAAACGATGCAGTCGCTTGCGGAGAGCGCTGGCACAGCACCCCGCCGCGGCCGAGGAGCGGTCGACACCGACGGCGCGAAGCCTCCAGCGGCTACCCATGACGACCAGCGGTGACCAGAGCGTGAGACCCGCCCCCGGGGCGCGCCCCGGCTCAGGGGCCCGGACCATACGCGTTTCCCCCGAGGTATGGACGCCTGGCAAGATGGGGTGTATCTGCCCACCATCGATCTGCCGGACGGTTTCTCTTGGCTGAGTTCATCTACACCATGCGCAAGACGCGCAAGGCGCACGGCGACAAGGTGATTCTTGATGACGTCACCCTGAACTTCCTGCCCGGCGCGAAGATCGGTGTGGTCGGCCCGAACGGCGCCGGTAAGTCCACCGTTCTGAAGATCATGGCGGGCCTGGAGCAGCCGTCCAACGGCGATGCCTTCATCACGCCCGGCTTCACCGTCGGCATCCTGATGCAGGAGCCCAAGCTCGACGAGTCGAAGACCGTTCTGGAGAACGTCCAGGACGGCGCCGCCGATGTCATGGGCAAGCTCAAGCGCTTCAACGAGGTCGCCGAGCTGATGGCGACCGACTACACCGACGCGCTCATGGACGAGATGGGCAAGCTCCAGGAGGACCTGGACCACGCCAACGCCTGGGACCTCGACGCCCAGCTGGAGCAGGCCATGGACGCCCTGGGCTGCCCGCCCGGCGACTGGCCCGTCACCAACCTCTCCGGTGGCGAGAAGCGCCGCGTCGCGCTCTGCAAGCTGCTGATCGAGGCCCCGGACCTGCTCCTCCTCGACGAGCCCACCAACCACCTCGACGCCGAGTCGGTGAACTGGCTGGAGCAGCACCTCTCCCAGTACAAGGGCGCCGTCGTGGCCGTGACCCACGACCGCTACTTCCTGAACAACGTCGCCGAGTGGATCCTCGAGCTCGACCGCGGGCGCGCGCACCCGTACGAGGGCAACTACTCCACGTACCTGGAGAAGAAGGCCACCCGTCTCAAGGTCGAGGGCCGCAAGGACGAGAAGCGCCAGAAGCGCCTCAAGGAAGAGCTGGAGTGGGTGCGGTCCAACGCCAAGGGGCGTCAGACCAAGTCCAAGGCCCGTCTGGCCCGCTACGAGGAGATGGCGGCCGAGGCGGACAAGATGCGGAAGCTGGACTTCGAGGAGATCCAGATCCCGCCGGGCCCGCGCCTCGGTTCCATCGTCGTCGAGGTCAACAACCTCTCCAAGGCCTTCGGCGACAAGGTGCTGATCGACGACCTGTCCTTCACCCTGCCGCGCAACGGCATCGTGGGCATCATCGGCCCCAACGGCGCCGGCAAGACCACGCTCTTCAAGATGATCCAGGGTCTGGAGGCGCCGGACTCCGGCTCCGTCAAGATCGGCGAGACCGTCAAGATCTCGTACGTCGACCAGTCCCGCGCCAACATCGACCCCAAGAAGACCCTCTGGGCGGTCGTGTCGGACGAGCTGGACTACATCAACGTCGGCCAGGTCGAGATGCCGTCCCGCGCGTACGTCAGCGCCTTCGGCTTCAAGGGCCCGGACCAGCAGAAGCCGGCCGGCGTCCTTTCCGGTGGTGAGCGCAACCGACTCAACCTGGCGCTGACGCTCAAGGAGGGCGGCAACCTGCTGCTCCTCGACGAGCCCACCAACGACCTCGACGTCGAGACCCTGTCCTCGCTCGAGAACGCGCTCCTCGAGTTCCCCGGCGCGGCCGTGGTCATCTCCCACGACCGCTGGTTCCTCGACCGGGTCGCCACGCACATCCTGGCGTACGAGGGCGAGTCCAAGTGGTACTGGTTCGAGGGCAACTTCGAGTCGTACGAGAAGAACAAGGTCGAGCGTCTCGGCGCGGACGCCACCCGCCCGCACCGCGCCACCTACAAGAAGCTCACCCGAGGCTGAGGTAGCCGTCATGGCCAGACACCACTACCGGTGCCCCCTGCGCTGGGCGGACATGGATGCCTTCGGGCACGTCAACAACGTCGTCTTCCTCCGCTATCTGGAGGAGGCGCGGATCGACTTCATGTTCCGCCTCGCGCCGGGGGAGGGCAGCGAATCCTTCACGGGCGGCTCCGTCGTGGCCCGCCACGAGATCGACTACAAGCTGCCCCTCGTGCACCGTCACGAGCCGGTTCTCATCGAGTCCTGGGTGACCCGGATAGGCGCCGCGTCCCTGACCATCCGCTACGAGGTCAAGGACGAGGCGACCGCGGACGCGCCCGAGACGGTCTACGTGCGAGCCGAGACCGTGGTCGTGCCCTACGACCTCGCCGCGGGGCGGCCCCGCCGCATCACGGCCGAGGAGAGGCGCTTCCTGGAGGAGTACCTCGACGAGCCCGTGACCGCGTCCGCGTCCGCTTCCCGCGGCCGGGAAGGACGCCTCGCGGCATGAACGAGCAGCTGCGCTTCGCCGATTCCGGGGAGGCGGCGGACCTCGCCGCCTTCCTGGGCCGGCTGGTGCACTACGACCGCGCCGCCGCCGTCCGCCTCCAGGCGCTCGGCGGCGCGGTCGGCGTCTTCGGGCGGCCGCCGTCCTTCGAGGTCCTGGCCATCCGTACCGTGCGGCTCGCCGCGCCCGTCGCCGCGCCGCTCGACCTGACCGTGTCCGCCGGCGAGCTCCTGGAGTCCGTCGACGAGGCCTCGGCCGCGGCCACCGTGCCCGGGCCGGTCACCGGACCGCCCTGGACCGGGGTGCTCCCGCCCCGCGGCGGCTGGCGGCAGCTTCCGGGGCTGCCCGGCCCCCGGGCGATGGGAGAGGCCGTCGCGGCCGCCGTCGCCGAGTTCCGCGCCCGCGACGAGGCTCTGCCCGCGCAGCACCGGACCCGGTCCGAGCGCGACCGCATCGGCCGCGAGATCTGGTCCCGCACCCTGGGCGACACCGAACTCCCGCTGCGTGCCGTGCACGCCGCGCAGTCCCTTGGCTTCCTGCGGCCGGTACGGGCTGCCGTGCCCGCCTCCTCCGCTCCCGCCTCTGGCGCCCTCGCCTCCTCCGCTCCCGCCTCTGGCGCCCCCGCGTCCGCCGCCCCCGACTCCGTGGCGCTGCTCGCCGCCGGAAGCTGGCTGCGGCTGCGCACCCCGTACGGCTCCGTCGCAACCCGCCGCCCCGGCGTCACCGGCGGCCTGGGCGCCCTCACGGTCCGTCCGGTCTGATCCGCAGGACGGGCCCCTGCCTAACCCGCCGTATTGATCATCGACGCGGCGGCGTACGTCAGGTACTTCCACAGCTGCGCCTCGTGCTCCGGCGCCAGGCCCAGCTCGTCCACCGCGACCCTCATGTGCCGGAGCCAGGCGTCGTGCGCCGCCGCGTCCACCTGGAACGGCGCGTGCCGCATCCGCAGGCGCGGGTGCCCGCGGTGCTGGCTGTAGGTGGTCGGCCCGCCCCAGTACTGCATCAGGAACAGCGCGAACCGCTCCTCGGCGGGGCCCAGGTCCCCCTCCGGGTACATCGGGCGCAGCAGCGGGTCTTCCGCGACCCCCTGGTAGAAGCGCCGGACGAGGCGGCGGAAGGTGTCCTCGCCGCCCACCTGCTCGTAAAAGGTCTGCTCCTGCACCGTGCCCCGCGGAATCTCATTCACCCGACCATCGTCTCAGACACCCGGACGGAGGACCGGGGGCCTAGGACTCCTCACGGGGGCCGGCCGGGGCCGCGCGTTCGCACGTGGAGGCCCTGCGCAGGACAGTGGAGGCATGGGCGCACACACCGCACGCACCGAGACGCGCGATCTGCGGGAGACCGCGCACGCCGCCCAGGTGCGGGAGCTGACCGCGGCCGGGGTGCTGGAGGATCCGCACTGGCGGTCGGCGTTCGCCGCCGTGCCCCGGCACCTCTTCGTCCCCTACTTCTGGACCGGCCGCGGCGCCGGCCACGAGCGGCTCTGGGCGGAGGATCCCGATCCCGAACGCCGGGCCCGCTGGCTGCGCGGGGTCTACGTCGACACCCCGCTGGCGACCCGGCTGCGCGACGGCCGGCTGGTCTCCTCCAGCAGCCAGCCCTCCCTGATGGCGAAGATGCTGCACGCCCTCGACGTGCACGACGGCGACGACGTCCTGGAGATCGGCGCGGGCACCGGCTACAACGCGGCCCTGCTCTGTCACCGGCTCGGCGAGGAGCACGTCACCACCGTGGACCTGGACGAGGAGATCACCGAGTCCGCACGGGCGCACCTGGCCCAGCTCGGCTACCATCCGGCCGTGGTCACCGGCGACGGCGCGCGCGGCTGCCCCTCCCGGGCCCCGTTCGACCGGATCATGGTGACCTGCACCCTGCCGCTGATCCCGCACGCCTGGCTGGGGCAGTGCCGGCCCGGGGCGCGGATCCTGGCCCCGCTGTCGACCGGACTGATCGCGCTCACGGTGCGGGACGCCGACTTCGCGGAAGGCCGCTTCCTGCACACCGCGGCGTACTTCGTCCCGCTGCGCGGGGCCACGGCGGCGGAGCCGCCCGACCCGACCGGGGCGGCGTACGGGCTCCCGTACGAACTGGTGGAGAACGAGCGGTTCCAGTTCATGCTCGTGCTGACCGCGGGCGTACTGCACCCCCGCGAGGCCCTGGACCTGTGGCGCAGCGAGGGGCGCCCGGCCCGCGAGCGCTTCGGGGTCTCGGTCAGCGCGGAGGGCCAGTGGTCGTGGCTCGACGATCCCCAGGGGCCCTACGTGTGGCCCCTGGGGGAGGCGTGATCAGCCGCGGCGGATGGTGATCGTGGTCCAGGCGCCCACGTGGACGCGGTCACCGTCGGTCAGCGGGACCGGGACGTAGGGCTGGATCGGCTCCTCGCCGCCGTTGATGGTGGTGCCGTTGGTGGAGTTCTGGTCCACCACCGCCCAGCTGAGGTCGGGCTGCTGGACGAGGACCGCGTGCTGGTGGGAGACGCCCGGGTCCTCCGGGGGCACCGACAGGTCGATGTCGGGGGACTCGCCCGTGGAGGCGCGGCGGCGGCCGATGGTGATCTGGCCGCCGGCGAGCGGAAGGTGCTGCTCCGGGGAGTAGGCGGGCAGGTTGAGCCCGGCCGCCTCGGGGCCGCTGCGCTGCATCATCGCCATGAAGTACGAGCGGTCGGGGCCGATCGTCGCGGACCAGGCGCCGCCCTGGGGCGGGTACGGCTGGTGCTGCTGCGGCGGAGGCTGCTGCTGGTACTGCTGCTGCGGCGGAGGCTGCTGCTGGTACTCCTGCTGGTACTCCCGCTGTTGCGGCGGGGGCTGCTGCTGGTACTGGGGCTGCGCGGGCTGCTGGTACTCGTGCGGCTGCTCGTGCGCGGGCGGCGGCAGCAGCCAGTCGTCCTCGCGCTGCAGCGGCTCGGCCGGCCGGTTGACCCGGGACGGCCGCGAGCCCTGGTACTCGAAGTGGTCCTGGGAGTAGTTCCCAGGAGCGGGCACGGGCGGCGGAGGCGTGCCACCGGGGCCGGGGCCGGGAACGGCACCCGCACCGGTCGGCTGCGGGCCGGGGTCCGGCGCCGGCGGCGCGTACGAGGTCGCCGTACGGGTCAGGAAGTTGTACCGGCACTCCTCGCAGAACGGGGCCATGGCCTCGCGCGGGGTGCGGCACTGCGGGCAGAGCTCGGCCTGGGCGGTCGGCTCACCGGCGGTCGGGGGGAAACCGTAGCCGTAGGAGGGCACCGCGGGGGGGCCGTCCGAGGCACCCATGCGGTGGCCGCAGACCTCGCACCAGTCGTCGGAGGCGGACTGGTGCCCGTTCGGGCAGGTCGGCATGGCGGCGCTTCCCCCTTCTTCTCCCTGCGTCTTCACGTCAGGTCTCAGGTCTTCTTCACTCGGACGGTCTGCGTCGATCGCGTTTCGAGAGTCATCTCGTCGGCATCGGCGACCTTCGCTTTCAGCCGCACAGTACCCGCCACGGCGTCCACGACATCCACCACCTTCGACAGCAGTCTTGCTGTGTCGGCGTTCCCGGAGGCACTCGCCAGTTGTACCGCGCGCCCCAGTTTGGCCGTGGCCCCATCGACATCGCCCAGTTTGCGGGCCTCCAGGCCCTGTTGGATAGCCTGCGCCAGCTCCGCCTGTCCGGTGTAGTGGGCGACCTGCGGGCTGATGGCGGTGGACGCGGCGAGATCGGTCGTCCACACCGCGCGCACCAGGCCCTGGGCGAGAACGGTCTCGGACCCGCCCGCCGTTCCCGGCAGGACGAGCGTGGTGCGGGCGGCGAGCATCTCCTGGCCGACGGCCGCGCCCGGGACGCGCACGCACACGTGGTACTCGCGGGACTCGTCGCCCCACGAGCCGGTGGGATAGTCGCCGGCGCGCGGGCCCGCCGCGGTGCGGCGGTCGGTCAGGTCCTGGACGGTCGGCGCGACCTGCTTCACGTACTGGATCTCGGCGCCGACCGGGGTCCACAGGCGCAGCGCGACGTCCGCGACCTCCTTGCCCATGACGTTCTCCATCATGCGCGTGAAGTCCTCGGTGAGGTGCGCCGGGTCGGCCACGATGTCGGCGGAGCCGAGCAGCGCGCTCGCGATGCCCGTGACCTCCTTGACCTCCCAGTCGGTGCCCACCCCGCGCGCGTCGCAGGTGAAGCGGCCCGCGCAGGCGTCGAGGGTGGCCCGGAGCACGGCCGGCTCCTCGTGCTCGTTGCGGCCGTCGGTGAGCAGGATGCCGTGCCGGATGACGGCCGTCGAGCTGCGCAGCAGGCCGTCGGCGAGGCGCAGCCAGGTGCCGATGGCGGTGCCGCCGCCGGAACTGAGCCCGCGCAGGGCCTCCTTGGCCTGGGCGCGGGTGGCCGGGTCGGCCACGGCGAGGCGGCCCTGCCCCGGGTAGACCTCCTTGGCCACGTGCGTACCGGCGATCACGGCGAAGGAGGTGCCGTCGCGCAGGGTGTCGACGGCCGCCGCCGTGGCCTCGCGGGCGCCCCGCATCTTCTCCGCCGGGTACTCCATGGACCCCGAGCAGTCGACCATGATCACGACGGCGGCCGTGCCGTCGGCGGCAGCCGCCCGGGTGGCGGTGGCACCGCCGGTGGCGGTGACCGTGACGATGGCGTGGACGTCACGCCCGCCCTCGGGGAGGAACTCGTTCTGGTACACCTCCACGCTGAAGCGCGGGGCGCTCGGCTTGGCGAAATTCGCCATCGGTGGGACTCCTAAGGGGCTCGGGCAGGCGGGTCAGACCTGCGGGCGCGCTTCCGGTTCCGGTCGTGCTGCCGGGCCCGGCTCCACCCCGGGGCCCTTTTGCTCCTCGGGGTCCGTGGCGAACGGCACCACGGCCACAGTGACGTTGTCGTGGCCGCCGCCGTCGAGGGCGTGCCCCACCAGCACCTGCGCGCTGTGCAGCGGGCGGGTCGCGGCGTCCGCGGGCAGCACCTGGGCCATCTCCCGCGCGGACTCCGCGTAGTTCCACAGTCCGTCGGTGCAGACCACCACCACCCCGGGGTGGTCCGGCTTGAAGGTCGCGGTGTGAGGTTCGAGCTCGTACGCGTCGGCCCCCAGCCAGCCGGTGATGGCGTGCGCGCGGACGTCCGCGTAGGCCTCGGCCTCGCCCATCAGCCCGGCGGCGACCATCTGAGCGGCCCACGAGTCGTCCTCGGTGAGGCGGCGGGGCAGCGCGGCGCGGTCGTCGGGCACCCAGTAGGCACGGCTGTCGCCCACCCAGCCGATGGTCAGCAGGCCACCGCTGACGACGGCGCCCACCAGGGTGCAGGCGGGGGCGTTCTGTGCGCCCGGGGTCTGCGGGGCCAGGGCGTTCACCGCTGCGGCGGCGGCCAGGATCGCCTCGTGCATGGCCTCCTGGGGGTGCGCACCGCGGGGGAGCGCGTCCAGCAGTGCCTCGTTGGCGGCGCCGGCCGCGGCGGCCGAGGCCTCGTCGGGGCGGCTCGCGGAGGAGACGCCGTCGCAGACGATGGCCACGGTGGCGGCGGATCCGTCGGGCAGGGCGGTGGCCGCCACGGCGAAGGAGTCCTCGTTGCGGTGGTGGCGCAGCCCCCGGTCGCTGACGGCGGCGACGCTCCCCAGTTCCTCTTCGAGGTGGTCCCGCTCCCGGGGCTGTGCGTGCCCGCAGTGCTCGCAGTACCCGTCGGTGTCCACGTGGCCGGCCCGGCAGGCGACGCAGGTCTTCCCGCCGGTCGCTCCGCCGGACGGGGGCGGGGTCTCGTACGCGGCTTCGGCGGAGCCCCAAGGCGTCCCCTCCGGGGGCGTGCCGGAGCTGCCGTCGGGCCGGTCGTGGCGGGTCTCGGCGCCGTCCGCCCAGTTCTGCGGGCCCGAGGGCCCGGACGGGCCGCCCGGCGCCGGCCCGGAGCCCTCCGGGGCACTGCCCCGCGGCCGGCCGACGTGCCCCTGCTCCGGGGCGGATCCGGAGGCGTACGGGCCGTCCCCCGCTCCCCAGGCAGTGCCCTCCTGTGGCGCGCCCGCGCCGTACGGGCTCTCGTGGCCCGCGCTCCCGTACGAGGCCCCGGCCGGGCCCGGCTGCTGCAGGAGCCCGGGCTCCGCCGCAGTGGCGCTCCAGCCGGCCGGCTCGTCGACCAGCGTCGGCGCGGCCGCGGCCACGCTGCCCCAGCCGGGCGCCGGCACGGCGGCGTCGTGGGACGCGGCGTGGACCGGGGCGGCGGCCGGGCTCCCGTAACCGCCCGCGGGGG
>NZ_JARAYQ010000007.1:0-79217 GCF_033794505.1 Streptomyces sp. MB09-01
GAGTGGCTGCGCCGCTAAACGGTTACGGCGCGGGCCCGGGCCTGCCGGGAAGGGGGCCGGACGGGCCCGCGCCGTAACCGTTTAGCGGCGCAGCCACTCCGCTCGGTACGATTCAGGCGCGCAGTGTTCGCTCGCGCACCCCCAGAGTTCAGGAGAGACCGGTGTCAGACGTCCGTGTGATCATCCAACGCGATTCCGAGCGGGACGAGCGCGTGGTGGCCACGGGCACTACGGCGGCGGAGCTCTTCGCCGGCGAGCGCACCATCGTCGCCGCACGTGTCGCCGGCGAGCTCAAGGACCTCGCTTACGAGGTGAAGGACGGCGAGACCGTCGAGCCGGTGGAGATCTCCTCCGAAGACGGCCTCAACATTCTGCGCCACTCGACCGCGCACGTCATGGCGCAGGCCGTGCAGGAGCTCTTCCCCGAGGCCAAGCTGGGCATCGGGCCGCCGGTCCGCGACGGCTTCTACTACGACTTCGACGTGGCCCGGCCCTTCACCCCGGAGGACCTGAAGGCCGTCGAGAAGAAGATGCAGGAGATCCAGAAGCGCGGCCAGCGCTTCTCCCGCCGCGTCGTCACCGACGAGGCGGCCCGCGAGGAGCTCGCCGACGAGCCGTACAAGCTGGAGCTCATCGGCATCAAGGGCTCCGCGTCGACCGACGACGGCGCGAACGTCGAGGTGGGCGGCGGCGAGCTGACCATCTACGACAACCTGGACGCGAAGACCGGCGAGCTGTGCTGGAAGGACCTCTGCCGAGGCCCCCACCTGCCCACCACCCGCAACATCCCGGCCTTCAAGCTCATGCGCAACGCCGCCGCCTACTGGCGCGGCAGCGAGAAGAACCCGATGCTCCAGCGCATCTACGGCACCGCGTGGCCGTCGAAGGAGGAGCTGAAGGCCCACCTCGACTTCCTCGCCGAGGCCGAGAAGCGCGACCACCGCAAGCTCGGCAACGAGCTGGACCTCTTCTCCGTCCCGGACGAGATCGGCTCCGGCCTCGCCGTCTTCCACCCGCGCGGCGGCATCATCCGCCGGACGATGGAGGACTACTCGCGCCGTCGGCACGAGGAGGAGGGCTACGAGTTCGTCTACTCCCCGCACGCCACCAAGGGCGCGCTCTTCGAGAAGAGCGGTCACCTGGACTGGTACGCGGAGGGCATGTACCCCCCCATGCAGCTCGACGGTGGTACCGACTACTACCTCAAGCCCATGAACTGCCCGATGCACAACCTGATCTTCGACGCGCGCGGCCGCTCCTACCGCGAACTGCCGCTGCGCCTGTTCGAGTTCGGCACCGTGTACCGGTACGAGAAGTCGGGCGTGGTGCACGGCCTGACCCGCGCCCGCGGCTTCACCCAGGACGACGCGCACATCTACTGCACCCGTGAGCAGATGGCGGAGGAGCTCGACCGCACCCTCACCTTCGTGCTGAACCTGCTCCGCGACTACGGTCTGACCGACTTCTACCTGGAGCTGTCGACCAAGGACCCGGAGAAGTTCGTCGGCTCGGACGAGGTCTGGGAAGAGGCCACCGCGGTCCTCCAGCAGGTCGCCGAGAAGCAGGGCCTGCCCCTCACCCCCGACCCGGGCGGCGCGGCCTTCTACGGCCCGAAGATCTCCGTGCAGGCGCGCGACGCCATCGGCCGTACCTGGCAGATGTCGACCGTGCAGCTGGACTTCAACCTGCCGGAGCGCTTCAACCTGGAGTACACCGCCCCGGACGGCTCCCGCCAGCGCCCGGTCATGATCCACCGCGCGCTGTTCGGCTCGATCGAGCGGTTCTTCGCCGTGCTGCTGGAGCACTACGCGGGCGCCATGCCGCCGTGGCTGGCCCCGGTCCAGGCCGTCGGCATCCCGATCGGCGACGGGCACGTCGAGTACCTGCAGGAGTTCGCCGCCGAGGCGAAGAAGCAGGGCCTGCGGGTCGAGGTGGACGCCTCCTCCGACCGCATGCAGAAGAAGATCCGCAACCACCAGAAGCTCAAGGTCCCCTTCATGATCATCGTCGGTGACGAGGACATGGCGGCGGGCACGGTCTCCTTCCGCTACCGCGACGGTTCGCAGGAGAACGGCATCGCCAAGGACGAGGCGCTGGCCAAGCTGGCCAAGGTCGTCGCGGACCGCGTCCAGGTCTGATCCGCACCCGCTGCATCCGTACCCGCAGCACCGAGCAAGGCCCCCGGAGTGATCACTTTCCGGGGGCCTTCCTCGTACGGGAAGCCAAGGTCATATGCTTGCCGCCATGACGATTGAGCCGGAGCAGCAGATCGGTGTGGGCACGCAGGACGCGTTCCAGCGTCTGTGGACGCCCCACCGGATGGCCTACATCCAGGGGGAGAACAAGCCGACCGGTCCGGAGGCCGGCGACGGCTGTCCCTTCTGCGGGATTCCGGAGATGTCCGACCAGGACGGCCTGGTCGTGGCCCGCGGCAAGCACGTCTACGCGGTGCTGAACCTCTACCCGTACAACGGCGGTCACCTGATGGTCGTCCCGTACCGGCACGTCGCCGACTACACCGAGCTCGATGCCCTCGAGACGGCCGAGCTCGCGGACCTCACCAAGCGGGCGATGGTCGCGCTGCGCAAGGCCTCGGGTGCGCACGGTTTCAACATCGGCATGAACCAGGGCGCCGCCGCCGGAGCCGGCATCGCCGCGCACCTGCACCAGCACATCGTGCCCCGCTGGGGCGGAGACACGAACTTCATGCCGGTCGTCGGCCACACCAAGGTGCTGCCGCAGCTGCTCGCGGACACCCGTCAGATGCTCGCGGACGCCTGGCCGGTCGGCTGACCGGTCGGCTGATCAGCGGGCCGACCGGCGCGCACGGCCCTCGCGCCACGTCTCCACCACGGCCTCGACGTCGAATTCGGTCAGGCCCAGGGGCGGCCCCGGCGGGGGCCTGCGCAGGGCGGCGCGGATCTTCTCGTTGACCGCCGTGAGGATGTCCCGCACCTGTCGCTCGGAGCGGGCCGCGAGCGCCGCCTCCCGGGCGTCCTCCGCCTCCCTGCGCAGCGCGAGCGCAGGAGGCAGGACGGCGAACCCCTCGCGGTGCAACTTGCCCTTGATCCACCACAGCTCGTCGTACGGCGCGTCGAGGGAGGCCAGCGGCTTGCCGTAGCCGGGCAGGTTCTCGAATTCGCCCCGCTCGGCGGCCTGCCGGATCTGCCGGTCCACGAAGGACTCGAAGCTGACGCCGGGCGGTTTGCGCTCGGTCACGGCCGCTCCTCCGGATCGTGGGGATGCCCCCGCCACTGCCCCCGCCTCCAGCCTACCTACGCGTCGTAGACGTCGGCCTTGCGCGGCGACGGCTCCTGGATGAGCCCGCTCATGATCGAGGAGCGGTTGGTGAAGCGGTCGGTGTCGACGCCGTTCTCCTCCAGCACCTTGAACGTGGCGGCGTGGATCGACCGCAGGACCGGAGCCACCGTGCGCAGGGCGTCGTCGGCCATGAACCGGTGGCGCCACATGGAGCTCGCCCAGACGTGCCGCAGGCCGAAGGGCTCGGGCAGCACCAGCTTGCCGCCGAAGAAGTCCAGGATCGGCGGGTACCAGGTCAGCGGGGCCCGCACGGCCAGGCGCACCACCTCCTGGGCGTCCACCAACGGCAGCGGGCGCTCCACGGTCTCCCAGAAGCGGATGCTCTTGGGCACCTCCACCACCGGGGCCGCGGACTTCGTCGTGAACAGGCCGTGTACGGGTCCCAGGGCGTGCGCGGTGACGTCGACGCGCAGGGTCTTGTAGAGCACGGTGACCGTGACCAGCATGTTGATGACCAGCTGGCCGTCCCAGAGCGGGTACTGGATGCCCAGGTAGTGCCGGTTGCCGGCGCTGAACTGCTGCTCGTTGCAGATCCGGGTGATCTCGTGCGGCTTGATGAGGAAGGTATCGACGTTCTCGCCGGTGGGGCGGGCCACCTCGGCCGCGCCCTCGCCGATCGGGGTGACGATCCAGTGCTGGATCGCGGCGGGCGGGAAGCCGCCGGTGTGCAGCGGGCCCCGCTCCAGCTTGCGGAGCTGGGCGTCGATCGCGCGTATGACGTCCCAGCTGCGGAAGGGGTGGATCTCCATCCCCTCGCTCTTGGGGGCGAGCTCCTCGGCCATCTGCCAGCTGCCCCAGCGGGTACCCATGCCGAGGATGCCCTTGGGGCCCGCGTAGAAGACCTGGTTGCTGCGGTCCTCCGCGGTGAGCTTGGCGAGCTGGTGGCGCAGGTCCTCGCGCGCCTTCTCGTCCGGGTTGCCGGGCACGGCCTCCGGGATCTTGGCGCCGACCCCGCCGCCGGCGAGCAGCCCGTCCCAGCGGGCGCGCAGGTCCCGGGCGGTGGCCTCGCACGTCCGGCGGGCGAGCAGCCAGCCCAGGGCCGGGACGATGATCATGCCGCGTGCGTAGAGCCCGAGGAAGCCGGTGAGCGGCAGCCGGAACATCAGGACGGCGGCCACGACACCCACGCCGACCAGGAGCGCCGTGCCGATCCACGAGCCGCGCCCCTTGCCGGCCAGGCTCTTGCGGAGCTGGAACAGGCCCAGCCACAGCAGCAGACCGGGCAGGAACAGCACACCGCAGACCAGCATGATCAGCCGGAGCCTGCGGTCGCGCTCCTTGCGGATGCGGGACGCGGCCAGGCAGTGCTCCACCACCGTCTGCGGATCGGCCCCGAAGGACTGGATCAGCGGCTTGCGGCCCGACCCGAGGGTGCGGGCCTCGACGGCCCGGCAGAAGGCCTCGCCGAGGCTGGGCTCGAAGAGGGAGAGCTTCGGGGGCTTGACCGTGGCCGGGTGGAGCTCGCTGTTGGCGGTGAGTATCTTCTCCAGCTTGCTGTCCTTGCCGCCGTCGCGGTACGCGGCCGAGGCGAGGGCGTTGGTCGCCGCCGTCTGCCCACCGCCACCCTGGAGAGGAATCTGCGCTCCGGGCCTGAAGTCGAATCCGTCGTCCGCCACCGCTGCCCCCATCGCTGTGCGTTCGTGCTCTTTTGGTGCGCCGATGAGCCTATCGGCGGATCTCGCCCCATGGTCATGGGACAGGGAAATGCCGCCCACCGCAAGCTGGTTGGGTGGGCGGCCCTTCCCGACGCTATGTCAACTAACTTCCCTTCTCGGTCTGTTCGCGCACCTTTTCCGCGATCTGAGGTGGCATGGGCTCATGGCGGGCATAGGCCCGGGCGAAGCGCCCGGTGCCGTGCGAGACGGAGCGCAGCTCCACGGCGTAGCGGCCGATCTCGATCTCGGGGATCTCGGCGCGGACCCGGGTGCGCCCGGAACCGGCCTGGTCGGTGCCGACGACGCGGCCGCGGCGGCCCGCGAGGTCGCTCATGACCGGGCCCACGTACTCGTCGGGGACGAGGACGGCGAGCTCGGCGACCGGTTCGAGGAGGTCGATGCGGGCCTCGGCGGCGGCCTCGCGCAGCGCGAGGGCGCCGGCCGTCTGGAAGGCGGCGTCGGAGGAGTCCACCGAGTGGGCCTTGCCGTCGAGGAGGGTGATGCGCACGTCGACCAGCGGGTAGCCGGCCGCGACCCCGCGCGCGGCCTGGCTGCGCACGCCCTTCTCCACGGACGGGATGAACTGGCGGGGCACGGCGCCGCCGACGACCTTGTCGACGAACTCGATGCCGCTGCCCGGCGGGAGCGGCTCCACCTCGATCTCGCAGATGGCGAACTGGCCGTGGCCGCCGGACTGCTTGACGTGCCGGCCGCGGCCGGCGGCCTTGGCGGCGAAGGTCTCGCGCAGGCTCACCTTGTGCGGTACGGGATCGACCTGGACGCCGTAGCGGGTGCGCAGCCGTTCCAGGGCGACGTCCTGGTGGGCCTCGCCGAGGCACCACAGGACGACCTGGTGGGTGTGCGGGTTCTGCTCCAGCCGCATGGTGGGGTCCTCGGCGACGAGCCGGGCCAGGCCCTGGGAGAGCTTGTCCTCGTCGGCCTTGCTGTGCGCCTCGATGGCGAGGGGGAGCAGCGGGTCGGGCATGGTCCAGGGCTCCATCAGGAGCGGGTCGTCCTTGGCCGAGAGGGTGTCGCCGGTCTCCGCGCGCGTGAGCTTGGCCACGCAGGCCAGGTCGCCGGCGATGCACCGGGTGAGGGCGCGCTGCTGTTTGCCGAAGGGGCCGGTGAGCGTGCCGATCCGCTCGTCGACGTCGTGGTCCTCGTGGCCCCGGTCGGCGAGCCCGTGCCCGCTGACGTGGACGGTCTCCTCGGCCTTCAGGGTGCCGGAGAAGACGCGGACGAGGGAGACGCGGCCGACGTAGGGGTCGGAGGAGGTCTTGACGACCTCGGCGACGAGGGGGCCGGCGGGATCGCAGGTGACGTCGGGGCGGGCGGAGCCGTCGGGGCGGGTGACGGTGACGGCGGCGCGTTCCAGGGGGGTGGGGAAGCCGCCGGTGACCAGTTCGAGGAGTTCCACCGTGCCGAGCCCCTGACGGGCGCCGTCGGTGGCGGGCGCGGCCATCAGGACCGGGTGGAAGGTGCCGCGGGCGACGGCCCGCTCCAGGTCGTCCACGAGGGTCTTGACGTCGATGTCCTCGCCGCCGAGGTAGCGGTCCATGAGGCCCTCGTCCTCGCTCTCGGCGATGATCCCCTCGATGAGGCGGGAGCGGGCGTCGGCGATGAGCGCGAGCTCGGCGGCGTCCGGGTCGCGCTCCACGCGCTCGCCGGAGGAGTACTCGTAGACGCGCTGGGAGAGCAGGCCGAGCAGGCCGGTGACGGGGGCGTGGCCGTCGGGGCCGGCCGGGCCGTGCAGGGGGAGGTAGAGGGGGATGACCGCGTCGGGGTCCTCGGCGCCGAAGATCTCGCCGCAGACGGTGGCCATCTGCGTGTAGTCGGAGCGGGCGGCCTCCAGGTGGGTCACGACGATGGCGCGGGGCATGCCGACGGCCTCGCACTCGTCCCAGACCATGCGGGTGGCCCCGTCGATGCCGTCCGAGGCCGAGACGACGAAAAGGGCCGCGTCCGCGGCGCGCAGACCGGCCCTGAGTTCCCCGACGAAGTCGGCGTATCCGGGGGTGTCCAAGATATTGATCTTGATCCCGCCCCATTCGACGGGGACGAGGGACAGCTGGACGGAGCGCTGCCTGCGGTGCTCGATCTCGTCGTAGTCGGAGACGGTGGCGCCGTCCTCGACGCGGCCGGCCCGGTTGACCGCCCCGGCGGTCAGGGCGAGGGCTTCGACCAGCGTGGTCTTGCCGGATCCGCTGTGGCCGACCAGCACGACATTCCGGATGGAGGAGGGGCGGTCGGCCGTCAGTGCCCTGCCGGCGGCTCCGGCTTGGTGTGATGTGGCTCCCATGGTGCTCGTGCCTCCCGGTGGTGACGGTGAGGAGGGTGGGTTCCTTGATCGATTCCTTGAGCGGGTTCCTCGGACGAGGAACACGGGGTTCTTCGAGCTTTGCACTGGTGTCACACCGCGTCCATACGTCGTACCGGGCACGCACCCGGGGCGCTCCGGAGGCGGTCCGTGACGGGAAGTACGTCTTGCGCGGCACGAACCGGTGGGTGCGCGGCGTCCGGGCGGCGGCGTGCTGGCTACGATGGGCCAGCCGGTGGCCGTGGTGGCCGTGCGGCCCAGCGACCCTCCGGGAAGGCCATGCTGAACAAGTACGCGCGTGCATTCTTCACGCGTGTTCTCACGCCATTCGCCGCTTTTCTGCTCCGGCGGGGGGTGAGCCCGGACGCGGTCACCCTGATCGGCACGGCCGGAGTGGTGGCGGGAGCGCTGTTCTTCTTCCCCCGGGGCGAGTTCTTCTGGGGCACGATCACCATCACCCTCTTCGTCTTCTCCGACCTGGTGGACGGGAACATGGCCCGCCAGGCCGGCATCTCCAGCCGCTGGGGAGCCTTCCTCGATTCCACCCTCGACCGGGTGGCGGACGCGGCGATCTTCGGCGGTCTCGCGCTCTGGTACGCGGGATCCGGGAACGACAACGTCCTCTGCGCGGTGGCGATCTTCTGCCTGGCCAGCGGCCAGGTCGTCTCGTACACCAAGGCGCGCGGCGAGTCGATCGGACTGCCGGTGGCCGTCAACGGGCTCGTCGAGCGGGCCGAGCGACTGGTGATCTCGCTGGTCGCGGCCGGCCTGTCGGGGCTGCAGACCTTCGGCGTGCCGTCCTGGATCGGGGTGCTGCTGCCGATCGCGCTGTGGATCGTGGCCGTGGGCTCCCTCGTCACGCTGATCCAGCGGGTGGTCACCGTACGCCGCGAGTCCGCCGAGGCCGACGCCGAGGCTGCCGCCGCCGACGGCGGCGCGGCCTGATGGGCAGCGCACAGGACAAGCTGGTCAGCGGGCTGTACGGGCTCGGCTGGGCCGGGGTCAAGAAGCTGCCCGAGCCGGCCGCGGTGGCCCTGGGCCGGCGGATCGCGGACTTCGCGTGGAAGCGGCGCGGCAAGAGCGTGCTGCGGCTGGAGTCGAATCTGGCCCGGGTGGTGCCCGACGCCGGTCCGGAGCGGCTGCGCGAGCTGTCCAAGGCGGGCATGCGCTCGTACATGCGGTACTGGATGGAGTCCTTCCGGCTGCCGACCATGGACCCGGAGCGGTTCGGCACGGACGTCGAGTTCACGGACGAGCACCTCCTGCGCGACGCCCTCGCCTCCGGGCGCGGGGTCGTCGTCGCGCTGCCGCACCTTGCCAACTGGGACCTCGCCGGTGCCTGGGCCATCGGCCACATCGGGGTCCCGTTCACCACGGTCGCCGAGCGGCTCAAGCCCGAGACCCTCTACGACCGCTTCGTGGCCTACCGGGAGAGCCTGGGCATGGAGGTCCTGCCGCACAGCGGTGGCGCCGCCTTCGGGACCCTCGCCCGCCGGCTCCGCTCCGGCGGCCTGGTGTGCCTGGTCGCGGACCGGGACCTGTCGGCCTCCGGGGTCGAGGTGGACTTCTTCGGCTCCGCGGCGCGCATGCCGGCCGGGCCGGCGCTGCTGGCCCAGCAGACCGGGGCGGTCCTGCTCCCGGCCACCCTGCACTACGGGGACACGCCGAAGCTGTACGGCCGCATCCACCCCGAGGTGGAGGTGCCGAAGACCGGCACGCGGACCGAGAAGACCGCCGTCATGACGCAGGCGGTGGCGGACGCCTTCGCCTGGGGGATCGCCGAGCACCCGGAGGACTGGCACATGCTGCAGCGACTGTGGCTGGACGACCTGGAGGAGCGCGCGTAGTGAAGATCGGCATCGTGTGCCCCTACTCGTGGGACGTGCCGGGCGGCGTCCAGTTCCACATCCGGGATCTGGCCGAGCACCTGATCCGTCTCGGCCACGAGGTGTCGGTCCTGGCCCCGGCGGACGACGAGACCCCGTTGCCGCCCTACGTGATCTCGGCGGGACGGGCGGTGCCGGTGCCCTACAACGGCTCGGTGGCCCGCCTCAACTTCGGGTTCCTCTCCGCCGCGCGGGTAAGGCGGTGGCTGCACGACGGCACCTTCGACGTGATCCACATCCACGAGCCGGCCTCGCCCTCGCTGGGGCTGCTGTCCTGTTGGGCCGCACAGGGCCCGATCGTGGCCACCTTCCACACCTCGAACCCGCGCTCGCGCGCCATGATCGCGGCGTACCCGATCCTCCAGCCGGCCCTGGAGAAGATCAGCGCGCGGATCGCGGTGAGCGAGTACGCGCGGCGCACGCTGGTGGAGCACCTCGGCGGCGACGCGGTGGTCATCCCCAACGGCGTCGACGTGGACTTCTTCGCCAAGGCCGAGCCGAACCCCGACTGGTCCGGGCAGACCCTGGGCTTCATCGGCCGCATCGACGAGCCGCGCAAGGGCCTGCCGGTGCTGATGGAGGCCTTCCCGAAGATCGTGGAGGCCTGCCCGGACGTACGGCTGCTGGTCGCCGGCCGCGGCGACGAGGAGCAGGCGGTGGCCTCGCTGCCCGCGGAGCTCCGTCGGCGGGTGGAGTTCCTCGGCATGGTTTCGGACGAGGACAAGGCACGGCTGCTGCGCAGCGTGGACGTGTACGTCGCCCCGAACACGGGCGGCGAGAGCTTCGGCATCATCCTGGTCGAGGCCCTGTCGGCGGGCGCCGCGGTCCTGGCGTCGGACCTGGACGCCTTCGCGCAGGTCCTGGACCAGGGCGGGGCGGGCGACCTCTTCGCCAACGAGAACGCCGACGCCCTGGCGACGGCGGCGATCACCCTCCTGCGCGACCCGGCCCGCCGGGCAAGGCTCAGCGCCAGCGGCTCGGCGCACGTCCGCCGCTTCGACTGGTCCACGGTCGGGGCGGACATCCTGGCGGTCTACGAGACGGTCACGGACGGCGCGGCGGCGGTGGCCGAGGACGACCGCAGCACCAGCCTCCGCACCCGCCTGGGCTTCTCCCGCGACACCTCGCCCTCCTGAGGGTTCACCACCCTGCGTCGACGGTCCGGTCCGGCCGGCCACCGGCGGCGACGGTCACCTCGTGGACCGCGCCCTCCTCTGTGGTCATGCGGATCCGGTCGGGGGAGGTCCACACGGTCTCGCGGAGTGCGTGGGCGTCTGACCTGCCGCCGAAGGAGCCGACGCTCCAGCGACGTTCCAGGGGCCGGTTCCCCTGCACGACGTAGACGTGCCAGACGGGGTCGAGGAGGATGCTGTCCCTCTCCACGACCAGCCAGCGGTCGTCGCGGCCGGGAGCCGGCTCGGTCTTCTCCTGCGTGTTCGAAGAGCCGAACGTCGCGGAGACGAAGCTTGCGAGAAGCATCATCGGGACGCCGAGGACGAGCAGCGCGGTGACCAGGGGCAGGCGCAGCGGGGACCGCGCGAGCCCCAGCAGGGTCGCCCCGGTCAGCGCGGCCACGGCGAGCCACCCCAGCGGGACCATGTGTGCCTGGAGCTCGGTCAGCAGGACCAGACCGCCCTCGTCGCCCGCCTCGATCCCGGCCACCACCGCGGCGGCGCAGACGATCCCCACGGTCAGCAGCAGAAGCGCCGCCGGTCTGCGGAAACGCGTGTAGTTCATGATCCCCCCGAGTGGTTCGTGATCTCCCCGAACGATGTGGATCATGCAGCTTAGGGGAGAGCCCGGACCGGGGCGAGGGGCGATGACCGCCCGGGCCTCGCGGAGCGGTAGGGTCGCGCAGCGTGATTGAAACCCTTGTCTGGATCGCCCTGGCTCTCGGAGTCGTCGGGGTCTACCTCAGCTGGACCGCCGGCCGGCTCGACCGGCTGCACTCGCGGATGGACGCCGCGCGGGCCGCGCTCGACGCGCAGCTCGTGCGGCGGGCCTCGGTCGTGCTGGAGGTGGCCACCTCCGGGGTGCTGGACCCCGCCTCCTCGCTGGTGCTGTACGAGGCCGCGCACGCCGCCCGGCAGGCCGAGGAGGAGCACCGCGAGGTCGCCGAGAGCGAGCTCAGCCAGGCGCTCCGGGCGGTCTTCGCCGACGCCGACCAGGTAGAGGTGCTGAAGGCGGCCCCCGGCGGGGCGCAGGCCACGGAGGAGCTGGCGGCGGCGGTCCGCCGGGTGCCCATGGCCCGCCGGTTCCACAACGACGCCGTACGGGCCGCCCGCGCGCTGCGCCGCCATCGCAAGGTCCGCTGGTTCAGGCTGGCCGGGCACGCGCCGTTCCCGCTGGCCTTCGAAATGGACGACGAGCCGCCGGTGGATCTTGCCGATCGGCCCACCTAGGGCCGTGAGGGACAAATGGAGGAGCCACAGGCTCCACATTGGCCCTTGTAGTGGACTGACCCGTGGGGTTTCCTCGGGCAGGTAGTACCCGTCTTCCTTTCGAGTTCCCTTCGAGTGAGGTCATCCGTGAGCACGCTTCCCACCTCCCCCCAGTCCGCCGAGTCGGCGATCGGCACCTCGCGCGTCAAGCGCGGCATGGCCGAGCAGCTGAAGGGTGGCGTGATCATGGACGTGGTCAACGCCGAGCAGGCGAAGATCGCCGAGGACGCGGGCGCCGTCGCCGTCATGGCCCTCGAGCGGGTCCCGGCCGACATCCGCAAGGACGGCGGGGTCGCCCGCATGTCCGACCCCAACATGATCGAAGAGATCATCGAGGCCGTCTCCATCCCGGTCATGGCCAAGTCCCGCATCGGCCACTTCGTCGAGGCCCAGGTCCTGCAGTCCCTCGGTGTCGACTACATCGACGAGTCCGAGGTCCTGACCCCGGCCGACGAGGTCAACCACTCCGACAAGTGGGCGTTCACCACCCCCTTCGTCTGCGGTGCCACCAACCTGGGCGAGGCCCTGCGCCGCATCGCCGAGGGCGCGGCCATGATCCGCTCGAAGGGCGAGGCCGGCACCGGCAACGTCGTCGAGGCCGTCCGCCACCTGCGCCAGATCAAGAACGAGATCGCCCGCCTGCGCGGCTACGACAACAACGAGCTGTTCGCCGCCGCCAAGGAGCTGCGCGCGCCGTACGAGCTGGTCAAGGAAGTCGCCGAGCTCGGCAAGCTCCCGGTCGTGCTGTTCTCCGCCGGTGGCGTCGCCACCCCCGCCGACGCCGCGCTGATGCGCCAGCTCGGCGCCGAGGGCGTCTTCGTCGGCTCCGGCATCTTCAAGTCGGGCGACCCGGCCAAGCGCGCCGCCGCCATCGTGAAGGCCACCACCTTCTACGACGACCCGAAGATCATCGCGGACGCCTCCCGCAACCTGGGCGAGGCCATGGTCGGCATCAACTGCGACACCCTCCCCGAGGCCGAGCGCTACGCCAACCGCGGCTGGTAGTACCGACATGACGAACACCCCCGTGATCGGTGTCCTGGCTCTCCAGGGCGACGTACGGGAGCACCTGATCGCCCTGGCCGCGGCGGACGCCGTGGCCAGGCCGGTCCGGCGCCCCGAGGAGCTCGCCGAGGTCGACGCCCTGGTGATCCCCGGCGGCGAGTCCACGACCATGTCGAAGCTCGCCGTGCTGTTCGGCATGCTGGAGCCGCTGCGCGAGCGCGTGGCCGCCGGCATGCCCGTGTACGGCACCTGCGCCGGCATGATCATGCTGGCCGACAAGCTCCTGGACGGCCGCGAGGACCAGGAGACCCTGGGCGGCATCGACATGATCGTCCGCCGCAACGCCTTCGGCCGCCAGAACGAGTCCTTCGAGGCGAAGATCGACTTCGCGGGCATCGAGAGCGGCCCGGTCGAGGGAGTCTTCATCCGCGCCCCGTGGGTCGAGTCCGTCGGCGCCTCCGCCCAGGTGCTCGCCACGTACGACGGCCACACCGTCGCCGTGCGCCAGGGCAACGTCCTCGCGACCTCGTTCCACCCCGAGCTGACCGGAGACGACCGGGTTCACGCCTACTTCGTCGACATGGTGCGCGCGGGGCTGTAACCAGGTCCCGGTAGGATCGGAGACGAACACTGTTGGTGACGCGAAGGAGACAGGCAGATGTCCGGCCACTCTAAATGGGCTACGACGAAGCACAAGAAGGCCGTGGTTGACGCCAAGCGCGGCAAGCTCTTCGCGAAGCTGATCAAGAACATCGAGGTCGCGGCCCGCATGGGCGGCGCGGACATCGACGGCAACCCCACGCTCTTCGACGCCATCCAGAAGGCCAAGAAGAGCTCGGTCCCGAACAAGAACATCGACTCCGCGGTCAAGCGCGGCGGTGGTCTCGAGGCCGGTGGCGCCGACTACGAGACGATCATGTACGAGGGCTACGGTCCGAACGGTGTCGCGGTGCTCATCGAGTGCCTCACCGACAACCGCAACCGCGCGGCCTCCGACGTCCGCGTCGCCATGACCCGCAACGGCGGCTCGATGGCCGACCCGGGCTCGGTCTCGTACCTGTTCAACCGCAAGGGTGTCGTCCTCCTGCCCAAGGGCGAGCTCTCCGAGGACGACGTCCTGGAGACGGTGCTCGAGGCCGGCGCCGAAGAGGTCAACGACCTCGGCGAGAGCTTCGAGATCATCAGCGAGGCCACCGACATGGTCGCCGTCCGCACCGCGCTCCAGGAGGCGGGCATCGACTACGACTCGGCCGACTCCAACTTCCTGCCGACCATGCAGGTCGAGCTGGACGAAGAGGGCGCGCGCAAGATCTTCAAGCTGATCGACGCGCTGGAGGACAGCGACGACGTGCAGAACGTCTTCGCCAACTTCGACGTCTCGGACGAGGTCATGGAGAAGGTCGACGCCTGACCGGCAGACCGTGCAGCAGCGGGCCGACGGGGACACACCCCCGTCGGCCCGCTGCTTTGTCAGTGGTGCCCGATAACCTGCACCGACACGAACGGACGAGCGGACGAGGGGGGCGAAGGTGCGCGTACTCGGTGTGGACCCGGGGCTGACGCGATGCGGCGTCGGCGTCGTCGAGGGCGTCGCCGGCCGCCCCCTGACCATGCTCGGGGTGGGGGTCGTACGCACCCCCGCGGACGCGGAGTTGGGCCACCGGCTCGTCGCCGTCGAGCAGGGCATCGAGGAATGGCTCGATACGCACCAGCCCGAAGTCGTCGCCGTGGAGCGGGTGTTCAGCCAGCACAACGTCAGCACCGTGATGGGCACCGCCCAGGCGAGCGCCGTTGCGATGCTGTGCGCCGCCCGCCGCGGGATACCGGTCGCCCTGCACACCCCCAGTGAGGTCAAGGCCGCCGTCACCGGCAGCGGCCGCGCCGACAAGGCCCAGGTCGGAGCGATGGTCACCCGGCTGCTGCGGCTGGCTGCGCCGCCCAAACCGGCGGACGCCGCCGACGCCCTCGCCCTCGCCATCTGCCACATCTGGCGGGCCCCCGCCCAGAACCGCCTCCAGCAGGCGGTCGCCCTGCACGCCTCTGGCTCGAAAGGCCGTACCCGATGATCGCCTTCGTCAGCGGCACCGTCGCCGCGCTCGCCCCCACCCTCGCCGTGATCGAGGTCGGGGGAGTGGGCATGGCCGTGCAGTGCACGCCGAACACCATCGCCGGTCTGCGGACGGGGGAACAGGCCCGCTTGGCCACCTCCCTGGTCGTGCGGGAGGACTCGCTCACCCTGTACGGATTCGCCGACGACGACGAGCGCCAGGTCTTCGAGCTCCTGCAGACCGCGAGCGGGGTCGGGCCGAGGCTGGCGCAGGCGATGCTCGGCGTGCACAGCCCGGACGCGCTGCGGCTGGCCGTCTCCACGGGGGACGAGAAGGCGCTGACGGCGGTGCCGGGCATCGGCAAGAAGGGCGCACAGAAGCTGCTGCTGGAGCTCAAGGACAAGCTGGGCGCCCCGCTGGGCGCGAGCGGGCTGGTGGGTGCGCAGCGCGCCGTCGCGGCGGGGCCGGCGCCGTGGACGGAGCAGCTGTCCGCCGCGCTGATCGGGCTGGGCTACGCCTCGCGGGAGGCGGAGGAGGCCGTCTCGGCGGTGACGCCGCAGGCCGAAGCCGCGATTGCCGCCGGCGGTCCGGCCCCGGTCCCGCAGCTCCTGCGAGCCGCCCTCCAGTCCCTGAACCGCGCCCGCTGACCGCCCGCGCCGCCCCTGGGCCCTGTCCGACCCCGCGCCTCGACCGCCGGCGAGGCTCCCGGAGCGGGGCTCCGCCCGCGGGGGTACGGGCGCAGAACTCCCCGCAGCGGCGCCGCACGCGATCGACCACCGTACGAACCGAGAAGGCAGACTGACACCGTGAACTGGGACGACGAGACCAACGCAGACGAGGCCGAGCGACTCGTCGCGGCCTCGGCCGACGGCGAGGACACCGCCGTGGAGGCGGCCCTGCGGCCCAAGGACCTCGGGGAGTTCGTCGGCCAGGAGAAGGTCCGCCAGCAGCTGGACCTCGTCCTGAAGGCGGCCAGGCAGCGCGGAGCCACCGCCGATCACGTCCTGCTCTCCGGAGCGCCCGGCCTCGGCAAGACCACGCTGTCGATGATCATCGCCGCCGAGATGGGCGCGCCCATCCGCATCACCTCCGGCCCCGCCATCCAGCACGCAGGCGACCTCGCCGCCATCCTGTCCTCCCTCCAGGAGGGCGAGGTCCTCTTCCTCGACGAGATCCACCGCATGTCCCGGCCCGCCGAGGAGATGCTCTACATGGCCATGGAGGACTTCCGCGTCGACGTGATCGTCGGCAAGGGGCCGGGTGCCACCGCCATCCCGCTGGAGCTGCCGCCCTTCACCCTGGTCGGCGCCACCACCCGGGCCGGACTGCTGCCCCCTCCGCTGCGGGACCGCTTCGGCTTCACCGGGCACATGGAGTTCTACGCCCCCGAGGAGCTGGAGCGCGTCATCCACCGCTCCGCCCGCCTCCTCGACGTGGAGATCGACACCGACGGCGCCGCCGAGATCGCCGGGCGCTCCCGCGGCACCCCGCGTATCGCCAACCGCCTGCTGCGCCGCGTACGCGACTACGCCCAGGTGCGGGCGGACGGCGTGATCAACCGCGAGGTCGCCGGTACCGCCCTCCAGGTCTACGAGGTGGACGCGCGCGGGCTCGACCGGCTGGACCGGGCCGTCCTGGAGGCGCTGCTCAAACTGTTCGGCGGCGGCCCCGTCGGGCTGTCCACCCTCGCCGTCGCGGTCGGCGAGGAACGGGAGACCGTGGAAGAGGTCGCCGAGCCGTTCCTGGTCCGCGAGGGCCTGCTCGCGCGCACCCCCAGGGGACGGGTCGCGACGCCCGCCGCATGGGCTCACCTGGGGCTTGTGCCGCCGCAGCACGGTGGGAGTGGATCAAGCGGACAACAGGGCTTGTTCGGGGCCTGACGGCGCGGAGGTTCGCCCCCTCAGGAACTGCGGTGCCATGCTGGGCGTTGTTCCATCGGTGCGGACTCGCCTAGACTCCGCCGATGCCGACCCTTCGGGTCGGTATGCCCACCCCCCGTAGAAAAGGCCGCCGTCCGCGTGCGGTCGTGCGAAGGATCTCCGTCCCGTGAATCTCGTGACACTCCTCCCGTTCATCGTGCTCATCGGGGCGATGTTCCTGATGACCCGCTCCGCGAAGAAGAAGCAGCAGGCAGCCGCGCAGATGCGCGACCACATGACGCCCGGCACCGGGGTCCGCACCATTGGCGGCATGTACGCCACGGTGAAGGAGATCGGTGACGACACCGTCACCCTCGAGGTGGCTCCGGGTGTCCACGCGATCTTCGCGAAGAACGCCATCGGCGCCGTTCTCGAGGACGCGGAGTACAACCGCATCGTCCACGGCATCACCGAGGACGTGACGACCGACACGCCGGTCGTCCCGGACGACGCCTCCTCCCTCACCGGGGAGCCGAAGACGGACCTCGCCAAGGACAAGGGCGAGGACGAGGCTCCCAAGCTCGACCTGGGCAAGAAGGACGCGGCCGAGGGCGACGACGAGCCCAAGGACGGCAAGGCCGACGGCGAGGCCGGCGCGAAGTAGCGCGCGACGGGGGACCGTGGAGGCGCCAGACCGGCGGTCGCCGCGGTCCCCGTCAGTGACACTTCTGCGGGGGGCAGGGGTCCCCACCACACATTTCGTGGCCGTCCGCGCGCTGACCCGGCGCAGGGCGGTTGGACAGGGAGAAACGACAAGGTGGCAGCACCGAAGAAGGGCCGGCGGCCCACGGGGGCTCAGGGGAGGCCGGGGCGCGCCCTGGCGATCATCCTGATCGCGATGGTGGCGCTCACTGCGGGGATGTTCCTCTCGAAGCAGACGACTCCCCGGCTGGGCATCGACCTCGCCGGCGGCACGAGCATCACGCTCAAGGCCAAGAGCGAGCCCGGCAAAGAGAACGCCATCAACGAGACCAACATGAACACGGCGGTCGGCATCATCGACCGCCGCGTCAACGGTCTCGGCGTGTCCGAGGCGGAGGTCCAGACCCAGGGCCGCGACCACATCATCGTGAACATCCCCAAGGGGACGAACGAGCAGCAGGCGCGCGAGCAGGTCGGCACCACCGCCCAGCTCTACTTCCGCCCCGTCATCGCGTTCGCGGACGGCGCTCCCGCCGCTCCCGAGGGCACCCAGAGCCCGAGCCCGAACCCGTCCGCGAGCGGTTCCGGTGCCCCCAAGGCCGAGGACGGCAAGAAGGCCAGCCCCTCCGCCACCCCGTCGTCCAGCGCCACTTCCCAGGGCCGTGCGCTCAGCGAGGCCCTCAAGGCCCCGACGGCCCCCACTCCCTCGCCCTCGGCGAGCGAGTCGAAGAAGGCAGACGACACCAAGGCCCCGTCGCCGTCCGCGTCCGCTCCCCCCACGGGTGACGAGGCGGCCGCCGCCGACCTGCAGGCCAAGTTCGCCGCGCTCGACTGCACCGACGAGGCGCAGCGCGCCGCCGTCGGCAAGGGCGTCAAGCCCACGGACCCGACGCTCGCCTGCGGCCAGCGCGGCACCGCGTGGGGCAAGTGGGTCCTCGGCCCGGCAGCGGTCGAGGGCAAGGACGTGAAGAGCGCCAAGGGCGTCATCGACCCGCAGTCGGGTCAGTGGATCGTCACGATGGACTTCAACGACCGCGGCTCCGACGCGTTCGCCAAGGTCACCGGCGAGCTCGCGGCCAAGCAGATGCCGCAGAACCAGTTCGCGATCGTGCTCGACGGCGCCGTCGTGTCGGACCCCTCGGTCAGCACCGCGATCACGGGCGGCAACGCCCAGATCTCCGGCGGCTTCACCCAGCAGTCCGCGCAGGACCTGGGCAACATGCTCTCGTACGGCGCCCTGCCGCTGTCCTTCCAGGAGGACAGCGTCACCACCGTCACCGCCGCCCTCGGCGGCGAGCAGCTGCGGGCCGGCCTGATCGCCGGAGCCATCGGTCTGCTGCTCGTGGTGATCTACCTGCTGGTGTACTACCGGGGCCTGGCGTTCGTCGCCATCCTGAGCCTCCTGGTCTCCGCGATCCTGACCTACACGATCATGTCGCTCCTCGGCAAGGGCATCGGCTTCGCGCTGAACCTGCCCGCCGTCTGCGGCGCGATCGTGGCGATCGGCATCACGGCGGACTCGTTCATCGTGTACTTCGAACGCATCCGGGACGAGATCCGCGAGGGCCGCACCCTGCGTCCGGCCGTCGAGCGGGCCTGGCCGCGCGCCCGGCGCACGATCCTGGTCTCCGACTTCGTGTCGTTCCTCGCCGCCGCGGTGCTGTTCATCGTGACCGTCGGCAAGGTGCAGGGCTTCGCCTTCACGCTGGGTCTGACGACCCTGCTCGACGTGGTCGTGGTGTTCCTCTTCACCAAGCCCGTCATGACGCTGCTGGCGCGTACGAAGTTCTTCGCCAGCGGTCACCCGTGGTCCGGGCTGGACCCGAAGCGGCTGGGTGCCAAGCCCCCGCTGCGCCGGTCCCGCCGTACCGGTTCCGCCCCCGCCCCCGTCGAAGCAAAGGAGGCGTGAGAGATGTCGAAGCTGGGAGATCTCGGCGCCAAGCTGTACCGCGGTGAGGTCGGCTACGACTTCGTCGGCAAGCGCTTTCTCTGGTACGGCGTTTCCATCCTGATCACCATCACGGCGATCGTCGCCCTGGCCGTTCAGGGCCTCAACATGGGCATCGAGTTCAAGGGCGGTGCCGTCTTCACCACCCCGAAGACGGCCGTCTCCGTCGCCAAGGCGACGGAGGCCGCGGAGAAGGCCTCGGGCCACGACGCGATCGTCCAGGAGCTCGGCACCGGCGGCCTGCGGATCCAGATCTCCGGTCTGGACACCGACGCGGCGACCAGCGTCAAGAAGGTCCTCGCCACCGACCTCAAGGTCACCGAGGCCGACATCAACGCCGACCTGGTCGGCCCCAGCTGGGGCGAACAGATCGCGAACAAGGCCTGGACCGGCCTCGGGGTCTTCATGGTCCTCGTGGTGATCTACCTGGCCATCGCCTTCGAGTGGCGGATGGCGGTCGCCGCGCTGATCGCCCTGATCCACGACCTCACCATCACCGTCGGCGTGTACGCGCTCGTCGGCTTCGAGGTCACCCCCGGTACGGTCATCGGTCTGCTGACGATCCTCGGCTACTCCCTCTACGACACCGTCGTCGTCTTCGACGGTCTCAAGGAGGGCTCGAAGGACATCACCAAGCAGACCCGCTGGACGTACAGCGAGATCGCCAACCGCAGCATCAACGGCACCCTGGTCCGCTCGATCAACACCACGGTCGTCGCGCTCCTCCCGGTCGCCGCGCTGCTCTTCATCGGCGGCGGCTTCCTGGGCGCCGGCATGCTGAACGACATCTCGCTGTCGCTGTTCGTCGGCCTCGCGGCCGGTGCGTACTCCTCGATCTTCATCGCGACCCCGCTGGTCGTTGACCTCAAGGAGCGCGAGCCGGCGATGAAGGCGCTGAAGAAGCGGGTGCTCGCGAAGCGGGCGGCCGCGGCGGCCAAGGGCGAGTCCCCGGACGACGGCTACGCGTCCGAGGACGAGCCGCAGGTCGTGGCGCAGGGCCGGCCGGGGCGGCGACGTTGACGGCGCCGCTGTCCGAGGACGTACGGGCCCTGCTGCTCGGCCGGATCAAGGACGTCCCGGACTACCCGAAGCCGGGCGTGATGTTCAAGGACATCACCCCGCTGCTGGCCGACCCGAAGGCCTTCGCGGCGCTCACGGACTCGCTGGTGGAGCTGGCCGGGCGGTACGGGGCGACGAAGATCGTCGGACTGGAGGCGCGCGGCTTCATCCTGGCGGCTCCGGTGGCCGTGCAGGCCGGCATCGGCTTCGTGCCGGTGCGCAAGGCCGGGAAGCTGCCGGGCGCGACGCTCGCGCAGTCGTACGAGCTGGAGTACGGCACCGCGGAGATCGAGGTCCACGCCGAGGATCTGGCGGTGGGTGACCGGGTCATGGTCATCGACGACGTGCTGGCCACCGGTGGTACCGCCGAAGCCTCGCTCTCGCTGATCCGGCGGGCCGGGGCGGAGGTCGTCGGCGTGGCGGTCCTGATGGAACTGTCGTTCCTCCCGGGGCGGGCCAAGCTGGGCCCGGCCCTGGACGGGGCTCCGCTGGACGCGCTGATCGTGGTCTGACCCCTGCTGTGCCCAAGCGGCGGGTACCCGGGACTTCCCGGGTGCCCGCCGCTCCGGTTTCCGGGTGCGGTCCGGTTGCCGGGGCCGGGCCCCGGGCCCCGCGGAGCGCCGTACGGGATCGAGGCGGAGCCTCGGGGAACGGGGTGGCGCAACCCTCGCTACGATGGGTTATCCGGACCGGACACGGGCACCGGACCCTCCCCCAGGCTCCGTCTGGGGGGACCCCCGTGAGGAGCGCTCTTGCCAGACGAGGTCCAGCCAGTCTCCGCCCCGCAGCCCGACCCGCAGGCCGAGCAGGCCGCGGCGGCCGCCGCCACGCCCCCGCCGGCCCCGCCGGTCAAGCCCGCGCCGGTCAAGCCCGCGCCGGTCAAGCCCGCGCCGGTGAAGTCGGCCGGGTCCTCGAACCGGGTGCGCGCCCGCCTCGCCCGGCTCGGGGTGCAGCGCTCGAACCCGTACAACCCGGTACTGGAGCCCCTGCTCCGCATAGTCCGCAGCAACGACCCGAAGATCGAGACGTCGACGCTGCGCCAGCTCGAGCAGGCCTACCAGGTCGCCGAGCGCTGGCACCGCGGCCAGAAGCGCAAGAGCGGCGACCCGTACATCACCCACCCGCTCGCGGTGACCACCATCCTCGCCGAGCTCGGCATGGACCCGGCCACCCTGATGGCCGGTCTGCTGCACGACACCGTCGAGGACACCGAGTACGGCCTGGAGGACCTGCGCCGCGACTTCGGCGACGCCGTGGCCCTCCTCGTCGACGGCGTCACCAAGCTGGACCGGGTGAAGTTCGGCGAGGCCGCACAGGCCGAGACGGTCCGCAAGATGGTCGTGGCGATGGCCAAGGACCCGCGCGTCCTCGTCATCAAGCTCGCCGACCGGCTCCACAACATGCGCACCATGCGCTACCTCAAGCGCGAGAAGCAGGAGAAGAAGGCCCGCGAGACGATCGAGATCTACGCCCCGCTGGCGCACCGGCTGGGCATGAACACGATCAAGTGGGAGCTCGAGGACCTCTCCTTCGCGATCCTCTACCCGAAGATGTACGACGAGATCGTCCGCCTGGTCGCCGAGCGGGCGCCCAAGCGCGACGAGTACCTCGCCGTCGTCACCGACGAGGTGATGGTCGACCTCAGGGCCGCCCGGATCAAGGCCACCGTCACGGGCCGCCCGAAGCACTACTACAGCGTCTACCAGAAGATGATCGTCCGCGGCCGCGACTTCGCGGAGATCTACGACCTGGTGGGCATCCGCGTCCTCGTCGACACCGTCCGGGACTGCTACGCGGCCCTCGGCACCGTGCACGCGCGCTGGAACCCGGTCCCCGGCCGGTTCAAGGACTACATCGCGATGCCCAAGTTCAACATGTACCAGTCGCTCCACACGACGGTCATCGGGCCCAGCGGCAAGCCCGTCGAGCTGCAGATCCGCACCTTCGACATGCACCGCCGCGCCGAGTACGGCATCGCCGCGCACTGGAAGTACAAGCAGCAGACCGTCGCCGGCACCTCCAAGGTCCGTACGGACGTGCCCCAGGCGGCCAAGGGCAGCGCCGGCCAGGACACCGTCAACGACATGGCCTGGCTGCGCCAGCTGCTGGACTGGCAGAAGGAGACCGAGGACCCGGGCGAGTTCCTCGACTCGCTGCGCTTCGACCTCTCCCGCAACGAGGTCTTCGTCTTCACCCCCAAGGGCGACGTCATCGCGCTGCCCGCCGGCGCCACCCCCGTGGACTTCGCGTACGCCGTCCACACCGAGGTCGGCCACCGGACGATAGGGGCCAGGGTCAACGGCCGCCTGGTGCCGCTGGAGTCCACGCTCGACAACGGCGACCTGGTCGAGGTCTTCACCTCCAAGGCCGAGGGCGCGGGCCCGTCCCGCGACTGGCTGGGCTTCGTCAAGTCCCCGCGGGCCCGCAACAAGATCCGCGGCTGGTTCTCCAAGGAGCGCCGCGACGAGGCCATCGAGCACGGCAAGGACGCCCTCGCGCGGGCCATGCGCAAGCAGAACCTGCCGATCCAGCGCATCCTCACCGGCGACTCGCTCGTCACCCTCGCGCACGAGATGCGCTACCCCGACATCTCCTCCCTGTACGCGGCGATCGGCGAGGGCCACGTGGCCGCGCAGGGCGTCGTGCAGAAGCTGGTGGCGGCCCTCGGCGGCGAGGAAGCGGCCAACGAGGACATCGAGGAGTCGATCCCGCCCGCGCGCGCCCGCAGCAAGCGGCGCAGCAGCGCCGACCCGGGTGTCGTCGTCAAGGGCGTCGACGACGTGTGGGTCAAGCTGGCCCGCTGCTGCACCCCGGTGCCGGGCGACCCGATCATCGGGTTCGTCACCCGCGGCAGTGGCGTATCGGTTCACCGCGCGGACTGCGTCAACGTCGACTCGCTCTCCCAGCAGCCCGAGCGGATGCTGGAGGTCGAGTGGGCGCCCACCCAGTCCTCGGTCTTCCTCGTCGCCATCCAGGTCGAGGCGCTGGACCGGTCCCGGCTGCTGTCGGACGTCACCCGGGTCCTCTCGGACCAGCACGTCAACATCCTCTCGGCGGCCGTCCAGACCTCCCGCGACCGGGTGGCCACCTCCCGGTTCACCTTCGAGATGGGCGACCCCAAGCACCTGGGCCACGTCCTGAAGGCCGTTCGGGGTGTGGAGGGCGTCTACGACGTCTACCGTGTTACCTCTGCAAGGAGGCCCTGACCAAGGCCTGACCGCCGCTCCGACGCCACCCCCGGGGGGACCACGTGGCCGGCAACGACGTCTTCCCCGCGGGGCTGGCCCGCCGCTACCGTCCGATCGACGTGCTCGGACGGGGCGGCATGGGCGTGGTGTTCGAGGCGGAGGACACCCGGCTGCGGCGCCGGGTGGCGGTGAAGGTGCTGTCGGCCGTCGGCGCGAGCCTTCCGCACGAGATGCAGCGGCGGTTCGTGGCCGAAGCCATCGCGCTGGCCCGGATCCGCCACCGGGGCGTGGTGGGCATCCACGACTCCGGGTTCGACACCCTCAGCGGCACGCCGTACCTGGTGATGGAGATGCTCGACGGGGCCGATCTCTCGCTCCTCGGCGCCACCGGCGCGCTGTCCGTGCCCGCTGCCTGCTGGATCGCCGCCGAGACCCTCGACGCGCTGGACTCCGCCCACAAGAGCGGGGTGCTGCACCGCGACGTGAAGCCGGGCAACATCCGGGTGAGCCGGACGGGCCACGTGATCCTCTACGACTTCGGGCTCGCCGTGGTGACCGAGCAGCCGCGCAGTACCAGAGGCGACGACCGGCTGATCGGCACTCCGCAGTACATGGCGCCGGAACGGATCGAAGGACTGACTCCCGTGGAGGCCACCGACCTCTACGGGGTCGGTGCCTGCATGCACTTCATGCTCACCGGCCGGCCCCCCTTCGAGAGCGATCCCGAGGAGTTCGGCGACCTGGTCCTGCGGGCCGCCAAGGGAATTCCCTCGCTGCGCAGCCGGGGAGTGGCCGAGCTGCCGGACGGTCTGACCGAGGCCGTGGACGCACTGTGCGCGAGGGACTTCCGCGACCGGCCGACGGACGCGGGCACGGCCGCTGCACTCTTGCGGCGCTGGGCGGACGGCGGGAAGGAACACGTCGAACAGCTCATCACCCGGCACCTGCTGCAAGGAGCACCTGAACCCGCGCACGCGGCGGAGGCACCCGAGTACGACTGGTACGAGGTCGACGTCACGGACGTCCCCGTGCGCCCGCTGCTGCCGGACGTACTCCCCCGGGAGAGCGCTCCTCCGGCGCCGGACGAGGAATTCTGGGAGCGCCCTCCGGGGCGCCATCCGGGTCCGATCACGCTGAGCGAGGTCACCCGCAAGCTGGTGCACAGCCGGATGACCGCCAGCACCGCCCTGTCCCGCCAGCGCGAGGCCGTCGGCCTGGTTCTGCGGGGCGAGCTCCAAGAGGCCGCCCGACTCCTCTCCGGAGTCACCCCCTTCTGCGAGGAGACGCTGGGCCCGGCCCATCCGACCACGCTCGCCTGCCAGTACTGGCAGGCTGTGTGCCTGGCCCGGATGGGGCAGGCGAAGAAGGCGCTGGAACTGTTCGCGTGGATCAGTGCACACCACGGACAGGGGAGGGACGCGACGGATGCGTGAGTACGACTTACGGGTGGACCCGTACACACCGGGGCTGGGGCCGGAGACCGAACTGCGGTCGCTGCTGCTCTGGCTGCGCGAGGACGAGACGGTACGCCGCGAGGCGCGCGGGCGGATCCGGAGCAGCTCGGCGATCGCCGCGCCCGGCGGCACGCCCATGGGCTCCCCCGGCTTCGACCTCCTCCAACTGGCCGTCGGATCCAGCCTGTCCACCGGATCGCTGGTGTTCTCCGTGCTCCAGTGGCAGGCGTCGCGCCGCCGGCCTCCCGCCCTCACGGTGCGCCGCGGCCCCTACGAGATCACGCTCACCGGGGACGAGGCCGGCGACCCCGAGGCCCTGCACCGCATCGTCGCGGCGCTGGAGAACGGAAGCGGGGACGCTGACCCGGACGAGGCCGATGACGGGGCTGCCTGACCCCGCGGCCTCCCGGGCGGTCGTCATCGGCAGCGCCGCGTACCGGCACCTGGCGGCGCTCCCGGCCGTCGAGGCCAACGTGAAGGACCTGGCCGCCGAGCTGTGCGACGCGACCGTCTGGGGGCTGCCCGAACAGCACTGCACGCTCGTACTCGACCCGCAGCACCCCGCCGAACTCCTCGACCCCGTCAACCGGGCGGGGGAGGAGGCCACCGACACGCTGCTGGTCTACTACGCCGGGCACGGCATGCGGGACGCGGCGACGGCCGACCTCTACCTCGCCCTCCAGGGCTCCCGCGAGCACGTCGGCTACACCGCCGTCGCCTACCAGCACCTGCGCTCCGCCCTGCGCGATTCCGGAGCCCGGCGCAAGGTGGTCGTCCTCGACTGCTGCTTCAGCGGCCGGGCCGCCTCCACCCTCGCGGGCGAGCGGGACGCCCTCGCCGCGCAGGCCGCCGTGGAGGGCGCGTACGTCCTCACCGCGTCCCCGCGCGACAGGGTCGCGCTGGCCCCCGACGGAGAACGGCACACCGCCTTCACCGGCGAACTGCTGACCATCCTGCGCGACGGGATCCCCGACGGACCCGAACTGATCGACCTGGAAACCCTCTGCCGCACCATGGAGGGCCGGCTGCGCGCCAAGAACCGTCCGCTGCCCCAGCACGCCCAGGAGATGGGCATGGGCCGGCTGCGGCTGGTACGCAACCGGGCGCGCGCCGTGCGCGGCACCCCGGCCGGCCCGGTCCTCGCCGCCGACGTCCGCTCCGCCATGGTCGTGGCCGGACTGGGGCTCGCCCGTACGCTGCGCGCCGCGGGCCGCACCCGTGACGCACTGCCCGTGCTGCGCCTCGCCCTGCAGGAACGGGCGCCGGACGGGGAGAGCGACCTCCTCGCCGTCCAGCTCGAACTCTCCGACATGCTGGAGGAGACCGGACAGACCCGCGAGGCCATCGAGGTACTGGAGCAGGCCTTCCAGCAAGTGCACCGGTTCTACGGGCCCGAGGCCGTCCAGGTGTGCAGGCGGCTCGCCGCACTGCTCCAGGAATCCGGCAACCACATCCAGGCCTGCGCGGTCCTCGAACACGCCCTGGACCTGCTCCAGGACGGCAGCCGGGTCCGCCCGTGACACGAAGACGGGCGGGCACCACCGCTCTCACGGTGGTGCCCGCCCGCACGCGATCCTCCGGCGGCCGTCAGCCCCCGAACTCCTCCAGGCCCTTCAGCGCCTGGTCCAGCAGGGCCTGGCGGCCCTCCAGCTCCCGGGCCAGCTTGTCGGCCTTCGCGTTGTTGCCGGCGGCGCGCGCCGCGTCGATCTGCTCACGCAGCTTGTCGACCGCCGCCTGGAGCTGACCCGTCAGACCGGCCGCACGCGCCCGCGCCTCCGGGTTCGTACGACGCCACTCGCCCTCCTCGGCCTCCTGGATCGCCCGCTCCACCGTGTGCATCCGGCCCTCGACCTTCGGCCGGGCGTCCCTCGGCACGTGGCCGATGGCCTCCCAGCGCTCGTTGAGGGAACGGAACGCGGCGCGGGCCGCCTTCAGGTCCGTGATCGGGACGAGCTTCTCGGCCTCGTCGGCCAGCTCCTCCTTCAGCTTCAGGTTCTCGGTCTGCTCGGCGTCGCGCTCCGCGAACACCTCGCTGCGGGCCGCGAAGAACACGTCCTGCGCACCGCGGAAACGGTTCCACAGGTCGTCCTCGGACTCGCGCTGCGCCCGGCCCGCCGCCTTCCAGTCCGCCATCAGCTCGCGGTAGCGGGCGGCCGTCGGGCCCCAGTCGGTCGACTTCGACAGCGACTCGGCCTCCGCGACCAGCTTCTCCTTGACCTTCCGGGCGTCCTCGCGCTGCGCGTCCAGCGAGGCGAAGTGCGCCTTGCGGCGCTTGGAGAAGGCGGAACGGGCGTGCGAGAAGCGGTGCCACAGCTCGTCGTCCGACTTGCGGTCCAGGCGCGGCAGCCCCTTCCAGATGTCCACCAGGGCGCGCAGCCGCTCGCCGGCGCTGCGCCACTGGTCGCTCTGCGCGAGCTGCTCGGCCTCGACGACCAGCGCGTCCTTGGCCGCACGGGCCTCGTCCGTCTGCTTCGCCTTCTGGGCCTTGCGCTCCTCGCGCCGCGACTCCACGGTCTCGACCAGCTTGTCCAGCCGCACGCGCAGCGCGTCGAGGTCGCCCACGGCGTGGTGCTCGTCGACCTGAGTGCGCAGGTGGTCGATCGCCGTCTGCGCGTCCTTGGCGGACAGATCAGTGGTCCGCACCCGCTTTTCGAGGAGGCCGATCTCGACCACCAGGCCCTCGTACTTGCGCTCGAAATAGGCCAGGGCCTCCTCAGGGGTGCCCGCCTGCCACGAACCGACGACCTGCTCGCCCTCGGAAGTACGCACGTACACGGTGCCCGTCTCGTCGACTCGGCCCCACGGGTCGCTGCTCACAGCGCCTCCTCCACCTGATGCCTGCGAGGGGTTCACCCCCTGGGCATCGTCCACAGTTTCCTGGGGCGGGCAGCGCCCGCCCTGCACAACGCCAACATAGGCGACCGCCGGGCCGGCTGTCCGCATCCCGCACGACGGAATATCGACGTACGGGCGGCGGGCCGGCGAGGCCCGGGGCTGCCGCGTCCCGTCAGTTCTGGGTGACGGTGCCCTTCTCGATCTTGACCTCGTTCTTCGGCGCGCCGTCCTGGCCGCCGTCGACCGTACCGGCCTTCGCGATCTCCTCCAGGACCTTCAGGCCGGCCGCGTCGATCTTGCCGAACGGGGTGTACGACGGCGCCAGCGGGCTGTCCTTGTAGACCAGGAAGAACTGGCTGCCGCCCGAGCCGGGCTGCCCCGTGTTGGCCATCGCGACCGTGCCCGCCGGGTAGATGACCTGACCCTGCTCGTTGGCCTTGCCGAGCGAGTCCAGGTTCTCGTCCGGGATGTTGTAGCCCGGCCCGCCCCGGCCGGTGCCCTCGGGGTCGCCGCACTGGAGCACGAAGATCCCGCCGGCCGTCAGCCGGTGGCACTTCGTGTTGTCGAAGTACTTCTTGTCGGCGAGCGACTTGAACGAGTTGACGGTCTGCGGGGTCTTCGCCGCGTCCATCGTGAAGTTGACGTCGCCCGCGCTCGTCTTCAGGGCGAAGGTGTACTTCGCCTTCTGGTCGATCGCCATCTCCGGCGAGGGGGACTGCTTGGGCTCGGGCTCCGACGGCGAGGCCGACGGGTTCGCCGCCGGGTCCGCGGCCTGGTCCTTCTTGTCCTTGTCGAACACACCGCCCACGATCAGGCCGACCAGCGTCGCGACCACCACGGCCACCGCCGCGCCGATCACCGCCGCACGCTGGCGCGCCTTCTTGCGGGCCTCGGCCCGGCGCGCCTGCTGGCGCTCGTACTTCTCCCTGGCGAGCTGTCGCCGCCGCTGATCGCTCGTGACCACGGGGTCGTCTCCTTGTGCGTGTCTGCTACTGCTGTCCGGGCTGGGATAGGCCGTACCGTATATGGGTTCGCTGTGTGATGAGCGGCGCCGGTAGGCTCTGAGCAGCAGGATTCCGACCTGCAGCCTCCCGCCGGACGACGATTGAGGACGAACGTGCTGATTGCCGGGTTCCCCGCAGGGGCCTGGGGGACCAACTGTTACGTGGTCGCCCCCGCCGCCGGTGAGGAGTGCGTCATCATCGACCCGGGCCACCAGGCCGCCCAGGGTGTCGAGGAGACGCTGAAGAAGCATCGGCTCAAGCCCGTCGCGGTCGTGCTGACCCATGGCCACATCGATCATGTGGCCTCGGTGGTCCCGGTGTGCGGAGCACACGACGTACCGGCCTGGATCCACCCGGAGGACCGCTACATGATGAGCGACCCGGAGAAGGCCCTCGGCCGCTCCATCGGGATGCCGCTCATGGGCGAGCTGACCGTGGGGGAGCCGGACGACGTCCGCGAACTGGCCGACGGCGCCGCGCTGAAATTGGCCGGAATGGACTTCTCCGTGGCGCACGCGCCGGGGCATACCAAGGGGTCGGTGACCTTCCGGATGCCCGAGCTGGCCGACATCCCGCCGGTCTTCTTCTCGGGCGACCTGCTCTTCGCCGGCTCCATCGGACGCACCGACCTGCCCGGCGGCTCCCACGCCGAGATGCTCGAATCGCTGGGCCGCGTGTGCCTGCCGCTCGACGACTCGACCGTGGTGCTGTCCGGCCACGGTCCCCAGACCACCATCGGCCGCGAGCGCGCGACCAACCCGTACTTGCGGGAGGTCGCCGCCGGCCTGGCAGCGGACCCGACCGCCGCTCCACGACGAGGAATGTGACGAGACTTCCGTGAGCACCTTCAAGGCCCCCAAGGGCACGTACGACCTGATCCCGCCGTTCTCGGCGAAGTACCTCGCAGTGCGCGACGCGATCTCCGCCCCGCTGCGCAAGGCCGGGTACGGCTACATCGAGACGCCCGGGTTCGAGGACGTGAACCTCTTCGCGCGCGGCGTCGGCGAGTCCACCGACATCGTGACCAAGGAGATGTTCACCCTCACCACGAAGGGCGGCACCAACCTCGCCCTGCGCCCGGAGGGCACCGCCTCCGTGCTGCGCGCGGCGCTGGAGGCCAGCCTGCACAAGCAGGGCAACCTCCCGGCCAAGCTCTGGTACTCCGGCTCGTACTACCGCTACGAGCGCCCGCAGAAGGGCCGCTACCGCCACTTCTCGCAGGTCGGGGCCGAGGCGATCGGTGCCGAGGACCCGGCGCTGGACGCCGAGCTGATCATCCTGGCCGACCAGGCGTACCGCACGCTCGGCCTGTCGAACTTCCGCATCCTGCTGAACTCGCTCGGCGACAAGGAGTGCCGCCCGGTCTACCGCGAGGCGCTCCAGACCTTCCTGCGCGGCCTCGACCTCGACGAGGAGACCGTCCGCCGGGCCGAGATCAACCCGCTGCGCGTCCTCGACGACAAGCGGGCCGACGTGCAGAAGCAGCTCGTGGGCGCCCCGGTACTGCGCGACTACCTGTGCGACGCGTGCAAGGCGTACCACGAGGAGGTCCGCGAGCTGATCACGGCCGCCGGAGTGGCCTTCGAGGACGACGAGAAGCTGGTTCGCGGACTGGACTACTACACCCGCACCACCTTCGAGTTCGTCCACGACGGTCTCGGCGCGCAGTCCGCGGTCGGCGGCGGCGGCCGCTACGACGGCCTGTCGGAGATGATCGGCGGACCGGCGCTGCCGTCGGTGGGCTGGGCGCTCGGCGTGGACCGCACGGTGCTGGCCCTGGAGGCCGAGGGCATCGAACTGGACATCCCGGCGACCACGGCGGTCTTCGCGGTGGCCCTGGGCGCGTCCAAGCCGACGGTGTTCGGGCTGGTGACGGAGCTGCGCAAGGCGGGCGTGGCCGCGGACATGTCCTACGGCGGCAAGGGCCTCAAGGGCGCCATGAAGGACGCGAACCGCAGCGGTGCGCGCTTCGCGATCGTCGCGGGCGACCGGGACCTGGCGGAAGGCGTGGTCCAGCTCAAGGACATGGAATCCGGCGAGCAGGGCCCGGTGGCGCTGGCCGAGGTGGTCGAGGTACTGCGGGCGAAGCTGGCCTGATCCGGCCGCATTCCGGTGGGAAGAGGTGGGAGCCGCTGTGCGGACCCCACCTCTTTCCGCTGCACTCACAGCCCGGTACGGCACAATGGCCGGTGCTTGTTGACCTTGTAGATGTGGAGCGGGCGGTATGACGACGACACGAGGTACGGACGCGGACACCGCCCGGGGGACCGTCGGCGGCAGCCGGGCGCTGGCCCTGCTGCTGGTGATCACGGGGGCCGCCGGCCTGCTGGCCGCCTGGGTGATCACGATCGACAAGTTCAAGCTGCTGGAGGACCCGAACTTCACGCCGGGCTGCAGCCTGAACCCGGTCGTCTCCTGCGGCAACATCATGAAGAGCGACCAGGCAGCCGTCTTCGGCTTCCCGAACCCCATGCTCGGACTGGTCGCCTACGGCATCGTGATCTGCGTCGGCATGAGCCTGCTGGCCGGGGCCCGGTTCCGCCCCTGGTACTGGCTGACGCTGAACGCGGGCACCCTCTTCGGCGTCGTGTTCTGCGCCTGGCTCACCTACCAGTCGCTCTACACCATCAACTCGCTCTGCCTGTGGTGCTGCCTGGCCTGGGTCGCCACGATCTTCATGTTCTGGTACGTCACCTCGCACAACGTCCGCCAGGGCATGCTGCCGGCTCCGGGCTGGCTGAAGGGCTTCCTCGACGAGTTCACCTGGGTGCTGCCGGTGCTGCACGTCGGGATCATCGGAATGCTGATCCTGACCCGCTGGTGGGACTTCTGGACCTCCTGACCCCCTGACCTCGTAGGCGGGCGGGCCTGTCGGTGGGCTCGCATAGGCTTCCTGTGTGGAACCAGACCTGTTCACCGCCGCTGCCGAAGAACGCCAGGAGAAGGACCCCGCGAGCTCCCCGCTCGCCGTCCGGATGCGCCCGCGCACCCTGGACGAGGTCGTCGGCCAGCAGCACCTGCTCAAGCCCGGGTCGCCGCTGCGGCGGCTGGTCGGGGAAGGGGCGGGCGGCCCGGCCGGTGCCTCGTCGGTGATCCTGTGGGGTCCGCCCGGCATCGGGAAGACCACCCTCGCGTACGTGGTCAGCCAGGCCACGCAGAAGCGTTTCGTGGAGCTCTCCGCCATCACCGCGGGCGTCAAGGAGGTGCGGGCGGTCATCGAGGGCGCCCGGCGCGCGGCCGGCGGCTACGGCAAGGAGACCGTCCTCTTCCTCGACGAGATCCACCGCTTCAGCAAGGCCCAGCAGGACTCGCTGCTCCCGGCCGTCGAGAACCGATGGGTGACGCTGATCGCGGCGACCACGGAGAACCCCTACTTCTCGATCATCTCCCCGCTGCTGTCGCGTTCGCTGCTGCTGACGCTGGAACCGCTGACGGACGAGGACCTGAGCGCGCTGATGCGGCGCGCGCTCGCCGAGGAGCGGGGCCTGGGCGGCGCGGTGACCCTGCCGGCGGACGCCGAGGCCCACCTGCTGCGGATCGCCGGCGGCGATGCCCGGCGGGCCCTGACGGCGCTGGAGGCCGGAGCCGGGTCGGCCCTCGCCAAGGGCGAGGCGGAGATCACCCTGGAGACGGTCGAGGAGGCGGTCGACCGCGCCGCCGTCCGCTACGACCGCGACGGCGACCAGCACTACGACGTGGCGAGCGCCCTGATCAAATCGATCAGGGGCTCGGACGTGGACGCGGCGCTGCACTACCTCGCCCGGATGATCGACGCGGGGGAGGACCCCCGGTTCATCGCGCGGCGCCTGATGATCTCGGCGAGCGAGGACATCGGCCTCGCGGATCCGACGGCCCTGCCGCTCGCGGTGGCCGCGGCCCAGGCGGTCGCGATGATCGGCTTCCCGGAGGCCGCACTGACCCTCTCGCACGCGACGATCGCGCTGGCGCTGGCCCCCAAGTCGAACACCGCCACGACCGCGATCGGCGCGGCGCTGGCCGACGTACGGGCCGGGCTGGCGGGGACGGTCCCGGCGCACCTGCGGGACGGGCACTACAAGGGCGCGGCGAAGCTGGGGCACGCGCAGGGGTACGTGTACCCGCACGACGTCCCGGGCGCGATCGCGGCGCAGCAGTACGCGCCGGACGAGCTGCACGGGAAGCGGTACTACGAGCCGACGCGGTACGGAGCCGAAGCCCGCTACGCGGACGTGGTGGAAAAGGTCCGCGAACGGCTGCGCGGCGGGTCCTGACCTCGGCCGGGGCTCCGCCCCGGACCCCGCCGGGCGGCCGCCGGCCTTCCGTCACCCCGCCCGGGAAGCTTGCGCTCCGGCGGATGCCGGCCGCCCGTCCTCAGTGGGAGGCCGCCGAGAAGAGGGTGTGCATCGCCCGCCGCAGGCCGCAGATGTCCCTCACCGGCTCCGGGAAGTCGAAGCGGGCGTCGAAGGAGCCGGCGGCGCCGCCGGTGAAGCGGACGCGCAGGCCCAGGCGGTCCAGGGAGAGGGGGACGGCGCTCATGCCCCGGTCCTCGCGCGCGCCGAGCAGGCCGCACAGCTCGCCGATCCGGTCCCCGTGGGCCGCGTGCAGGTGCTGCAGCAGCTCCGTCTCGTGCGCGACCATCGGGTCCGGCTCCGCCGCGGCCAGGTCCTCCGGGTCCACGTGCTCGGCGCCCCACAGGTCGTCCACCGAGATCTCGCCGACCTCCAGCCGCAGCATCATCCACGCCGGGCGGGCCGAGTACGGGAGGTCCGAGGCCTCCGACAGGCCCAGCAGCTCGCCCACCGGGTGGCGCTCCGCGAGCAGTACCGCGCAGGCCGCGCGGTCGTCACCGCGCACCGGTGTCAGCCACCCGGCCAGCCAGGCGCGACCTCGGATACGATGTGGAACGGACACCGGCGCCACGTCCGTGATCTCGATCACGGCGGTGAGGTCGTCGTCCTGGGCGTGAGCGGCTGCTCTGGCAGCCGTGGATTCCCCGGAAACAAGGAGAATCACGTCCCCGTCCGGGGTGACGGTCCGTGCGGCCGGCATCCCTGTCCCGAACTCCTCGTGCTCGTGACTGTCACGAGCACCGATGAGCGTGAGGGATACTGAGGCGTTGGACTCTACGAGGGTTCGTACGCGTTCGGCTCCGGTGAGCTGCCGAACGCCTTCCCTGGGACGCGGCTGACCTTGCTTATCGTCGTCGAAAGCAGATTCTGTTTCGTTGGAATCTGAACTTCGATGCGCACTGGGCAGGGGGATCCCATGTGGTCGAGACATTACGTCCTCCTCGCTAAGGTAAGCCTCACCTAACTTACATGGAGGTAGGTTCCACGTGAACCAGAAGCGACCCAAGGTCAAGAAGTCGCGTGCCCTCGGCATTGCGCTGACCCCGAAGGCCGTCAAGTACTTCGAGGCCCGCCCCTACCCGCCGGGCGAGCACGGCCGTGGCCGCAAGCAGAACTCGGACTACAAGGTTCGTCTGCTGGAGAAGCAGCGTCTGCGCGCTCAGTACGACATCTCTGAGCGTCAGATGGCCCGCGCGTACGACCGCGCCAAGAAGGCCGAAGGCAAGACGGGCGAGGCGCTCGTCGTCGAGCTCGAGCGTCGTCTCGACGCCCTGGTTCTGCGTTCGGGCATCGCCCGCACCATCTACCAGGCCCGCCAGATGGTCGTTCACGGCCACATCGAGGTCAACGGTGACAAGGTCGACAAGCCGTCGTTCCGTGTCCGCCCGGACGACGTCATCACCGTGCGCGAGCGCAGCCGCGAGAAGGTTCCGTTCCAGGTTGCCCGTGAGGGTGGCTACGCAGGCGAGGGCGAGACCCCGCGCTACCTGCAGGTCAACCTGAAGGCCCTGGCCTTCCGCCTGGACCGCGACCCGAACCGCAAGGAAATCCCGGTCATCTGCGACGAGCAGCTCGTCGTCGAGTACTACGCCCGCTGATGCAGGCCTAGTCTCATTGGCTGGTCAGCCCGCCGTCCCCTCCGGGGGGCGGCGGGTTTTCCCTTTCCCGGGCCCGCCCGACGAGGGCCTCGCGGCTCAGCTCCCGCCCCTCGGCCGCGTACGCCGCGTAGCGTTCGGCGCCCAGCAGTTCGTCCGCCCGCTCCAGGCACATCGGCCGCGGGGCGTTGAAGTACCCCGAGCCGAACAGCTGCAGCCCCACCCCGCCCCGTACACCCGTACGGTCTCCAGCATCCGGAACCGCACCCCGGCGGCCGTCTCCTCGCGGACCAGCAGGGACTGGTCCTGGAGCTCCCCGACGAGGTCCAGGACGTTTTCCACCGGCAGGTCCGGACCCGTGCACACGTATGCGGCGGCGTCGAGGTCGAACTGCCCGGCGAACACCGACAGCCGCGCCCACAGCAGCCGCTGCGCCCGCGTGCACAGCTCGTGGCTCCAGCCGATCGCCGTGCGCAGCGCCCGGTGCCGGGGCAGCGCCCCGCGCACACCGCCCGTCAGCAGCGCGAAGCGGTCCTCCAGCCGGGCCGGCACCTGCGCGGGGGACAGGGTCCGCAGCCGGGCCGCCGCCAGCTCCAGGGCGAGCGGGATCCCGTCGAGGCGCTCGCACACCTCGACCAGGGCGTCCCGGTCCGCCGCGGTCACGGCGAAGGCCGGATCGGCGGCCGCCGCCCGCGCCGCCAGCAGGGCCAGGGCCTCCTCCGGGACCGGCGGCGCCAGCGGGAAGGCCGGCTCGCCGTCCAGGGCGAGCGGGCGCCGGCCCGCCGCGAGCACCCGCAGGCCGGGGGAGCGGCGCAGCAGATCCCGCACCAGGTCCGCGGTCTCGTCGACCAGCTGCTCGAAGCCGTCCAGGACCAGCAGCAGCCGCCGTCCGGCCAGGTGTTCGGCCAGTACGGTCCGGGGCGGCCGGGTGGTGTGGTCGGTCAGCCCGAGCGCCTCGGAGACGGTCAGCTCCAGCAGCGCGGGATCCCGTACGGAGGCCGGCTCGACCAGCCACACCCCGTCGCCGTGCCGTTACTGCGCCGCCCGCGCCGCGAGCGTCCCCTCCGCTCCCTGCGCCCCCAGGGTCTCCTGCGCCGCCTCGGCGGCCGCCCGGGCGGCCGCGAGCACGAGCCGGGACTTGCCCACCCCGCCCACGCCGGTCACCGTCACCAGCCGGGAGGAGTCCAGGAGCCTTCCCAGCTCGGCGAGTTCGGCACCCCGCCCGATGAACCGGCCCAGCTCCGAGGGAAGATTGCCCCAGGGCCTGTCCCGCAGGGGTCTGTGCCGCATGGGACACGGAGGGTACCGCTCCGGATGCGCTGCGTTCAAGGCGGTGCCTCCCGACCCCCTATTCCGGTACGGCCGGGGATCCCCGGCGCGATAGGGTCGGAGGATCGTTGAGGAATCGGTGCAGCCGGCAGTTCAGGCGCAGACAGAGAGCGGTGTGACGTGTCCGGTGTAGAGGTGGCCGGGATCATCGTGGCCGTCTTCTGGGCCATCCTGATCTCCTTCCTCGCCGTGGCGCTGGCGAGGCTGGCCCAGGTGCTCAAGGCGACCACCAAGCTGGTGGCCGACGTGACCGACCAGGCCGTTCCGCTGCTCGCCGACGCCTCCACGACCGTCCGCTCCGCGCGCACCCAGCTGGACCGGGTCGACGCCATCGCGAGCGACGTCCAGGAGGTCACCTCCAACGCCTCCGCACTGTCCTCCACCGTGGCCACCGCCTTCGGCGGGCCGCTGGTGAAGGTCGCGGCCTTCGGCTACGGCGTCCGCAAGGCGCTGGGCAAGGGGGATGCCGCGGCCTCGGGCGGCATGCCGCCGAAGACATCCCGACGTAACGTGATCGTTGGCCGTACGGTGCCGCCCGCCCGGCGCCGGAAGCAGAAGGGCTGAGACCGCCGATGTTCCGCCGAGCCTTCTGGTTCACCGCAGGCGCAGCCGCCGGCGTGTGGGCCACCACCAAGGTCAACCGTCAGCTCAAGAAGCTGACACCGGAGAGTCTCGCAGCCCAGGCGGCCGACAAGGCCGTGGAGGCGGGTCACCGCCTCAAGGACTTCGCCCTCGACGTCAAAGCGGGGATGACGCAGCGCGAGGACGAGCTGAACGACGCACTGGGGCTCCACCAGGACCCCGACCGGCCCGACAACGTCACCGCCCTCCCCGGGCCGCGGCGGCTGCGGGCCATCGAGAACGACCACACCACCCCCCGACCAACGTTTTCGTACGACCGGAATGAGGACCACTGATGGAGTCGGCTGAAATTCGCCGCCGCTGGCTGAGCTTCTTCGAGGAGCGCGGTCACGCCGTTGTCCCTTCGGCGTCGCTCATCGCGGACGACCCGACTCTGCTGCTGGTGCCCGCGGGCATGGTGCCGTTCAAGCCCTACTTCCTGGGCGAGGTCAAGCCTCCGGCGCCGACGCTCACGAGCGTGCAGAAGTGCGTCCGTACGCCGGACATCGAAGAGGTCGGCAAGACCACCCGCCACGGCACGTTCTTCCAGATGTGCGGCAACTTCTCCTTCGGCGACTACTTCAAGGAAGGCGCCATCAAGTACGCCTGGGAGCTGCTCACCAGCTCCGTGGCGGACGGCGGCTACGGCCTCGAGCCGGAGAAGCTCTGGATCACCGTCTACCTCGACGACGACGAGGCCGAGCAGATCTGGCGCGAGAAGATCGGCGTCCCCGCCGAGCGCATCCAGCGTCTGGGCAAGAAGGACAACTTCTGGTCGATGGGCGTCCCGGGACCCTGCGGCCCGTGCTCGGAGATCAACTACGACCGCGGCCCGGAGTTCGGCGTCGAGGGCGGCCCGGCCGTCAACGACGAGCGCTACGTGGAGATCTGGAACCTGGTCTTCATGCAGTACGAGCGCGGCGCCGGCGACGGGAAGGAAGACTTCCCGATCCTCGGTGACCTGCCGTCGAAGAACATCGACACGGGTCTCGGCCTCGAGCGCCTCGCGATGATCCTGCAGGGCGTGCAGAACATGTACGAGACCGACACCCTGCGCGTGGTCATGGACAAGGCCACCGAGCTGACCGGCGTGCGGTACGGCGCCGAGCAGGGCACGGACGTCTCGCTGCGCGTGGTCGCCGACCACATCCGCACCTCGACCATGCTCATCGGCGACGGCGTCACCCCCGGCAACGAGGGCCGCGGCTACGTGCTGCGCCGCATCATGCGCCGCGCCATCCGCAACATGCGCCTCATGGGCGCCACGGGCCCGGTCGTCCGGGACCTCGTCGACGTCGTGATCAACACGATGGGGGAGCAGTACCCGGAGCTGGTCACCGACCGCAAGCGCATCGAGACCGTCGCGCTCGCCGAAGAGGCCGCCTTCCTGAAGGCCCTCAAGGGCGGGACGAACATCCTCGACACCGCCGTGAGCGAGACCAAGGCCGCCGGCGGCACCGTCCTCTCCGGCGACAAGGCGTTCCTGCTCCACGACACCTGGGGCTTCCCGATCGACCTCACCCTGGAGATGGCCTCCGAGCAGGGCCTCTCCGTGGACGAGACCGGCTTCCGCCGCCTGATGCAGGAGCAGCGCGACCGCGCCAAGGCCGACGCCAAGGCCAAGAAGACCGGCCACGCCGACGTCTCCTCGTACCGCGAGATCGCGGACCGGGCCGGGGCCACCGAGTTCACCGGCTACGCCACCAACCAGGGCGAGTCCACCATCGTCGGCCTCCTGGTCAACGGCGTCTCCGCGCCCGCCGCCTCCGAGGGCGACGAGGTCGAGGTCGTCCTCGACCGCACCCCCTTCTACGCCGAGGGCGGCGGCCAGCTCGCCGACCAGGGCCGCATCAAGCTCGACACGGGCGCCGTCATCGAGGTCCGCGACGTCCAGCAGCCCGTCCCCGGTGTCTCCGTGCACAAGGGCTCCGTCCAGGTCGGCGAGGTGACGGTGGGCGCCTCCGCGTACGCCGCCATCGACGTCAGGCGCCGCCGGGCCATCGCCCGCGCCCACTCGGCCACCCACCTGACCCACCAGGCGCTGCGCGACGCCCTCGGCCCGACCGCCGCCCAGGCCGGTTCGGAGAACTCCCCGGGCCGCTTCCGCTTCGACTTCGGTTCGCCGAACGCCGTTCCCGGCTCGGTCCTGACCGACGTCGAGCAGAAGATCAACGACGTGCTCTCGCGCGAGCTGGACGTCACCGCCGAGATCATGAGCATCGACGAGGCCAAGAAGCAGGGCGCCATCGCCGAGTTCGGCGAGAAGTACGGCGAGCGCGTGCGCGTCGTCACCATCGGCGACTTCTCCAAGGAGCTGTGCGGCGGCACGCACGTCGGCAACACCTCCCAGCTGGGCCTGGTGAAGCTGCTCGGCGAGTCCTCCATCGGCTCCGGCGTGCGCCGTGTCGAGGCCCTCGTCGGCGTGGACGCGTACAACTTCCTCGCCAAGGAGCACACGGTCGTCGCCCAGCTCCAGGAGCTGGTCAAGGGCCGTCCGGAAGAGCTGCCGGAGAAGATCGCCTCCATGCTCGGCAAGCTGAAGGACGCCGAGAAGGAGATCGAGAAGTTCCGCGCGGAGAAGGTCCTGCAGGCCGCCGCCGGTCTCGCCGCGAACGCCCAGGACATCCACGGCGTCGCCCTGGTCGTCGGCCAGGTGGCGGACGGCATCGGCGCCGACGACCTGCGCAAGCTGGTCCTCGACGTCCGCGTCCGGATCCCCGGCGACCGTCCGGCGGTCGTGGCCCTGTTCACCGTGGCCAATGACCGCCCGCTGACGGTCATCGCCACCAACGAGGCGGCCCGCGAGCGCGGCCTCAAGGCCGGCGACCTGGTCCGTACGGCCGCCAAGACGCTCGGCGGCGGCGGTGGCGGCAAGCCGGACGTCGCCCAGGGCGGCGGCCAGAACCCGGCCGCCGTCCCGGCGGCCATCAGCGCCGTCGAGCGCCTCGTCGTCGAGACGGTCTGAAGATGACGCTGCGCCGTGGCCGCCGGCTCGCCATCGACGTCGGGGACGCCCGGATCGGGGTCGCTTCGTGCGACCCCGACGGGGTGCTCGCCACGCCGGTGGAAACCGTCCCGGGCCGGGACATCCCCTTCGCCCACCGGCGGCTGCGGCAGCTCGTCGAGGAGTACGAGCCCCTCGAAGTCGTGGTCGGCCTCCCCCGCTCGCTCAGCGGGCGGGAGGGGCCGGCCGCGGCCAAGGTGCGCGCCTTCGCCAACGAACTCGCCAAGGGCATCAAGCCGGTGACGGTCCGTCTGGTGGACGAGCGGATGACCACGGTCACCGCCGCGCAGGGTCTGCGGGCCGCCGGGAAGAACGCGAAGAAAGGCCGGTCGGTCATCGACCAGGCGGCCGCTGTGGTGATCCTTCAGAACGCTCTTGAGACCGAACGGGTATCAGGTAATCCGCCCGGTGAGTGCGTCGAAGTGGTTGTCTGATCGCGATACGGTAACGTTCCGCGCGATGAGACGGCATTCGAACAGCCGTCGCCCACCGTCAAAGAGGCGGAACCGGGTGCCACGGACGACGGAGTCCGTGGCCTCCGTCTCGCGGCTCTAGGGGACCGATGACTGAGTATGGCCGGGGCCGTGGCCCCGAACCCTGGCACCCCGAGGATCCCCTCTACGGGGACCAGGGGTGGACCGGGCACCAGACCCAGCAGGGCCAGGTGCCCTACGGCGGTGCCCCGCAGCAGGAGTACCCGCAGGAGCCCCAGTACCAGCAGCAGTACCCCCAGCAGTACCAGCAGTACGAGCAGCAGCAGCAGTACGAACAGCAGCAGTACGAGCAGCAGCAGTACCCGCAACAGCAGTACCAGCAGCAGTACGCCGCTCAGCAGGAGGCGTACGCCGCGCAGCAGCAGGCGTACGCCCCGCCGCAGCAGGCCTACGCCCCGCAGCAGGCGCAGCCCCACCCCCAGCAGCCGGTGTACGACAACCAGGGCTGGGACACCGGCCAGGGCCAGTACGCGGCCGCCGTGCAGGCCGACCCCTACGTGGGTGCGGACCCCTACGCGCAGCAGTCCGTCTCCGGCTACCCCGGAGAGGCCCCCGACCTCTACACCACGCCCGAGGCCTACCCGCCGCCGCAGCCCCCCGGCCGGCGCCACCTCGAGCCGGAACCGGCCGAGGACGAGGAGCCGGAGGGCGGCTTCCTCGCCGGCGGCGGTCGCGACGACGACGACGGTGACGAGCCCGGCGACGGTCGCCGCGGCGGCCGCTCGAAGGGCGGCAAGCCGAAGAAGCGCAGCGGCATGGCCTGCCTGATCGCCGCCGTCGTCATCATCGGCGTGGTCGGCGGTGGCGGCTACTACGGCTACAGCTACCTCAAGGCGAGGTTCGGCGCCGCCGAGGACTTCGCGGGCGAGGGCACGGACGAGCTGGTCGACGTGGAGATCCCCAAGGGTGCGCTCCTGGGGCAGATGGGCCGCATCCTCAAGGAGGCGGGCGTGGTGGCCAGCGCCCAGGCCTTCGTCGACGCCGCGAACAACAACCCCAAGGGCAAGTCGATCCAGCCCGGCATCTACCCGATGAACAAGAAGATGTCGGCTGCGGCCGCCGTCGCGCTGATGATCGACCCCACCAAGCTCAACGTCATCACCGTCACCGAGGGCATGCGCAACACCAAGGTGTACGAAGCGATCGACAAGAAGCTGGGCAAGCCCGCCGGCACCACCAAGGACATCGCGCTGCGGGAGGCCAAGAACCTCGGCCTGCCGGCCTGGGCGGGCAACGACCCGAAGCTGATCGACCCGCTCGAAGGCTTCCTCTACCCGACGCGCTACGACCTGGGCAAGGACAGCACCCCCGAGTCCCTGCTCAAGGAGATGGTCAAGAACGCGTCCGACAAGTACGCGGAGCTGGGCGTCGAGGGCAAGGCCAAGGAACTGGGCCTGGACAACCCGCTCCAGGTGGTCACGGTCGCCAGCCTCGTCAACGCCGAGGGCAAGAACCACGACGACTTCCGCAAGATGTCCGAGGTCGTCTACAACCGTATGAAGAAGACCAACGACGTCACGAACCAGAAGATCGAGTTCGACTCGACGTACAACTACGTCAAGAACCAGAGCGAGATCAACTTCAACCTCAAGGAAGCCCAGGCGTTCAACAACCCCTACAACACGCACTTCATCAAGGGGTTGCCCGTCGGTCCGATCGGGAACCCGGGTCTGGACGCGCTGACCGCTACGCTCAACCCGGATCACGGCGGCTGGATGTTCTTCGTGTCGGTCGACGGCAACACGACGACCTTCACCAAGACCTACGACGAGCACCTCAAGCTCGTCGCCGAGTTCCAGGAACGGCAGAAGCAGAAGAACGGCGGATAGCAGGCATGTCACGCATACGGGCCGCGGTGCTGGGTTCGCCCATCGAGCACTCCCTCTCGCCGGTGCTGCACCGCGCCGCCTACCAGGAGCTCGGCCTCGACGACTGGTCGTACGACCGCTTCGAGGTCGACGAGGCCGCGCTCCCGGAGTTCGTCGCCGGGCTCGGCCCCGAGTGGGCCGGGCTGTCGCTGACGATGCCGCTCAAGCGGGCGGTCATCCCGCTCCTGGACGGCATCAGCGACACGGCCGCCTCGGTCGAGGCGGTCAACACGGTCGTCCTCACGAAGGACGGCCGGCGCCTCGGTGACAACACCGACATCCCCGGCATCGTCGCCGCGCTCCACGAGCGCGGCGTCGAAAAGGTGTCCTCGGCCGCCGTCCTCGGAGCCGGGGCCACCGCCTCCTCGGCGCTGGCCGCGCTCTCCCGGATCTGCTCCGGCGAGGTCACGGTGTACGTCCGCTCGCGGGCGCGCGCCGACGAGATGCGGCAGTGGGGCGAGCGGCTCGGTGTCCCCGTCCGCACGGCCGACTGGTCCGAGGCGGCCGGGGCGCTGGCCGCGCCCCTCGTCATCGCCACCACCCCGGCGGGGGCGACCGACGAACTGGCCGCCGCCGTGCCCGATGCCCCGGGCACCCTCTTCGACGTGCTCTACGACCCCTGGCCCACGGCCCTCGCCGCCGCCTGGTCGCGGCGTGGGGGCAAGCTCCTCGGCGGCCTGGACCTCCTGGTGCACCAGGCGGTCTTCCAGGTCGAGCAGATGACCGGCCGCTCCCCGGCGCCGCTCGAGGTGATGCGGCGCGCGGGCCTCGCGGCCCTCTCGGGGTCCCCCTGAGGTTCCTGCTCCGCCGGGCGGTCCCGCCAGGTCCGACGATCTTGGCGGGATATTGCGTACTCGCCGGTAATGTCACCCGTTAGGCTGTTCACCTGCATATTTACAGGGGGATGGGATGGACGGGGCGGACACGGATCAGGTACTCGCGTCGAAGTGGGACATCCCCTTCGCGCTCTTCACCCTCGCCAGGGTGGCCTTCGGGGACCTGCCCCTCTGGGCCAAGGCCACCGTTTTCGGACTCCTGGGTTCCGGCGCCGTGTGGACGGGGATCAGCTGGCTCCGCGGGCGCCGCAGCCGGGTCCGCTGACCGGCCGGGCGTCCGATAGCTGGACCGGGGCCCGGGAAACCGCTCCGGACATGGGAGGATTCGGGTGAGGCGGGTCCGGGCCGCGCACCCCGATCGCGCCGTCGCTGTACCAGGCGCGAGCATGAGGAGCATCGTTGAGCAGGTTGCGTTGGCTGACCGCCGGGGAGTCGCACGGACCGGCACTGGTAGCGACGCTGGAGGGCCTTCCCGCCGGCGTCCCGGTCACCACCGAGCTGGTGGCCGACCACCTGGCCCGGCGCCGGCTCGGCTATGGCCGCGGTGCCCGGATGAAGTTCGAGCAGGACGAGATCACCTTCCTGGGCGGCGTCCGGCACGGGCTGTCGCTCGGTTCCCCCGTGGCCGTCATGGTCGGCAACAGCGAATGGCCGAAGTGGGAGACGGTCATGTCGGCCGACCCGGTGGACCCCTCGCTGCTCAAGGACACCGGCCGCAACGCGCCGCTCACCCGCCCGCGGCCCGGCCACGCCGACCTCGCGGGCATGCAGAAGTACGGCTTCGACGAGGCCCGGCCGATCCTGGAGCGCGCCAGCGCCCGTGAGACCGCCGCCCGCGTCGCCCTCGGCGCGATCGCCCGCTCCTTCATCAAGGAGGTCGCCGGCATCGAGATCGTCTCGCACGTGGTGGAACTGGCCGCCGCCAAGGCCCCGTACGGCGTCTACCCGACCCCGGCCGACGTCGACAAGCTCGACGCCGACCCGGTGCGCTGCCTCGACGCCGACGCGAGCAAGGCGATGGTCGCGGAGATCGACCAGGCCCACAAGGACGGCGACACCCTCGGCGGCGTCGTCGAGGTGCTGGCGTACGGCGTCCCCGTCGGCCTCGGCTCGCACGTCCACTGGGACCGCCGCCTCGACGCGCGCCTGGCCGGCGCCCTCATGGGCATCCAGGCCATCAAGGGCGTGGAGGTCGGCGACGGCTTCGAGCTCGCCCGCGTGCCCGGCTCGAAGGCGCACGACGAGATCGTCTCCACCCCCGAGGGCATCAAGCGCACCTCCGGCCGTGCCGGCGGCACCGAGGGCGGTCTGACCACCGGCGAGCTGCTGCGCGTACGGGCCGCGATGAAGCCCATCGCGACCGTCCCGCGCGCACTCGCGACCGTGGACGTGGCGACCGGAGAGGCGACGGTGGCCCACCACCAGCGCTCCGACGTGTGTGCCGTCCCGGCCGCCGGCATCGTGGCCGAGGCCATGGTCGCCCTCGTGCTGGCCGACGCGGTCGTCGAGAAGTTCGGCGGCGACTCGGTCCCCGAGACCCGGCGCAACGTGCAGTCCTACCTCGACCACCTGCAGATCCGGTGACGCGCGGACCGCTGGTCGTCCTCGTCGGCCCCATGGGGTCCGGCAAGTCCACGGTGGGGGCGCTGCTCGCCGAGCGGCTCGGCGTCCCCTACCGGGACACCGACGCGGACATCGTCGCGGCCCAGGGCCGGGAGATCTCCGACCTCTTCGTCGACGAGGGCGAGCCGTACTTCCGTGAGCTGGAGCGGCAGGCGGTCGCCGCCGCCGTCGCCGAGCACACCGGAGTCCTCGCCCTCGGCGGCGGCGCCGTCCTCGACGAGGGCACGCGCACGCTGCTCAGCGGCCTGCCCGTCGCCTACCTGTCGATGGACGTGGAGGAAGCCGTACGGCGCGTGGGCCTCGGCGCCGCGCGCCCGCTGCTCGCCGTCAACCCGCGCCGCCAGTGGCGCGAGCTGATGGACGCCCGGCGCCCCCTGTACACCGAAGTCGCGCGCGTCGTGGTGGCCACCGACGACCGCACCCCCGAAGAGGTCGCCCAGGCGGTCCTCGACGCTCTGGAGTTGAAGGACGTATGACAGACCAGGTGACGCGGATCCAGGTCGGCGCGAGCGCCGGACACGACGCGTACGACGTGCTCGTCGGGCGGCAGCTCCTCGGCGAGCTCGGCTCCCTGATCGGTACGAAGGCCCGGCGGGTCGCCGTGATCCACCCCGAGGCGCTCGCCTCGACCGGTGAGGCGCTGCGCGACGACCTCGCCGAACAGGGCTACGAGGCGATCGCCGTCCAGGTGCCGAACGCCGAAGAGGCCAAGACCATCGAGGTCGCCGCCTACTGCTGGAAGGCCCTCGGCCAGTCCGGCTTCACCCGCACCGACGTGATCGTCGGCGTCGGCGGCGGAGCCACCACCGACCTCGCGGGCTTCGTCGCGGCCGGCTGGCTGCGCGGGGTGCGCTGGGTCGCCGTACCGACCACCGTCCTCGCGATGGTGGACGCGGCCGTCGGCGGCAAGACCGGCATCAACACCGCCGAGGGCAAGAACCTGGTGGGCGCCTTCCACCCGCCGGCCGGTGTGCTGTGCGACCTCGCGGCGCTGGACTCGCTGCCGGTCAACGACTACGTCAGCGGCCTCGCCGAGATCATCAAGGCCGGATTCATCTCCGACCCGAAGATCCTCGACCTGATCGAGGAGGACCCGCAGGCGGCCCGCACGCCCGAGGGCCCGCACACGGCCGAGCTCATCGTGCGCTCCATCCAGGTCAAGGCCGACGTGGTCTCCAGCGACCTCAAGGAGTCGGGGCTGCGCGAGATCCTCAACTACGGCCACACCCTCGCGCACGCCATCGAGAAGAACGAGCGCTACAAGTGGCGGCACGGCGCGGCCGTCTCGGTCGGCATGGTCTTCGCCGCCGAACTCGGCCGGCTCGCGGGCCGGCTCGACGACGCGACCGCCGACCGGCACAAGGAGATCCTCGCCGCCGTCGGGCTGCCGCTCACCTACCGCGGCGACCAGTGGCCCAAGCTGCTCCAGACCATGCAGGTCGACAAGAAGTCCCGCGGCAACCTGCTGCGCTTCATCGTCCTCGACGGACTGGCCAAGCCGACCGTCCTGGAGGGCCCCGACCCTGCGCACCTGATCGCCGCCTACGGCGAGGTGTCGGCGTGAGCCGCCGGGTGCTCGTGCTGAACGGCCCGAACCTGGGCCGGCTCGGCTCGCGCGAGCCCGACGTGTACGGTGCCACCTCGTACACCGGACTGGTCGAGAGCTGCCGCACGCTGGGCGAGGAGCTCGGCTTCGACGTCGAGGTCCGGGAGACCAACGACGAGGGCGAGATCGTACGCTGGCTGCACGAGGCGGCGGACGGGAAGATCCCCGTGGTCATCAACCCGGGGGCCTTCACCCACTACTCGTACGCCATGCGGGACGCGGCCGCGCAGCGCACGGCGCCGCTGATCGAGGTGCACATCTCGAACCCGTACGCCCGCGAGGAGTTCCGGCACACCTCGGTCATCGCGGCCGTGGCGACCGGCACGGTGGCGGGCTTCGGCATCGGTTCGTACCGGCTTGCGCTGCGCGCACTGGCGGACGAGATCTCCACCTGACACTCTGCCTGGCGGTGCTGGTGGACGCTCTGACCTCCGCGGTCATATAACGTTCTCGCATCAGTCGCCGGAACGAGACGGAGTGGCAGCGGATGCACCAAGGAGTGGGGGGCGGGGGAGCGGGCTGGGGACAGCCGGGCCCGCACCCGGCGGCGCCCCCGCAGCCGCACATACCCCCGGCGCAGGGCTGGCCGGGCACGCCCCAGCCGCAGCCCGGGCACCAGCCCCCGCCGCCCCCGCACCCGGTGCCACCCGTGCCGGAGGCCACCGGACACATCCCGCTGCCGCCCGCGGTGGCGGGTACCGGAGCGGCCGTGCTCGCCGTGCTGCTGATCGGCCCGGCCGGCGCGGGGAAGACCACCGTCGCCCGGCACTGGGCCGGCACCCGGCCCGTGCCGACGGCCCACATCAGCCTGGACGACGTCCGGGAGTGGGTGTGCTCGGGCTTCGCGGACCCGCAGGCGGGCTGGAACGAGCACTCCGAGGCCCAGTACCGGCTGGCCCGCCGCACCTGCGGCTTCGCGGCCCGCAACTACCTGGCGAACGGGATCTCCTGCATCCTGGACGACGCCGTCTTCCCCGACCGGCCCGTCGTCGGGCTGGGCGGCTGGAAGAGGCACGTGGGCCCCACGCTGCTGCCGGTGGTGCTGCTGCCCGGCCTGGAGATCGTCCTGGAGCGGAACGCGCACCGCTCCGGCAACCGCCGGCTCTCCGACGAGGAGGTCGCGCGTATCCACGGCCGGATGGCCGGCTGGTACGGCTCCGGCCTGCCCATCATCGACAACTCCCACCTCGACGTCGAAGGCACGGCGCGCGCCCTCGACGAGGTGCTGGCCCGGGCCCTGACAGGGCAGTAGACGCGGGCGGCCCCGCCCCGTCCGGACGCGCTCCCCAGGCCGGATCCGCCGGGCGCTCGTACGCTCGAAGACATGTCAGACGTGTACGCCGCCCGCCGGGGCCTGCTTCGCGACCGATGCGCCGCCGCGGGGAACGCCGCCGCACTGATCACGCGTCCGGCGAACGTCCGCTACCTCTCCGGGGCCTCCCCGCTCGGCGCCGTACTGCTGGTCGGGCCCACCGAAGACCTGATGTTCTGCGCCGGCGCACCCACCGGCGAGGTGGACGAGGGACGCCTCGACGAGCACCTGAGGGTCTCCGTCCTGGGGAACCCGGGCGCCGACCCGGCCGTCGCGGCCGCCGACATGGCCGCCGGCGTACGGGCCGACTCGCTCGCGGTGGAGGAACACCACCTCACCGTCGGCCGGCACCGGGCCCTGCGCTCCGTGGCGCCCAAGCTGCGCCTCGCCGACCTCGGGACCGCGGTGGAGCAGCAGCGCCTCGTCAAGGACGAGGAGGAGATCGCCTGCCTGCGGATCGCCGCCGAGATCGCCGACCAGGCCCTCGGCGAGCTGCTGGAATCCATCCTCGTGGGGCGCACCGAACGGCACCTCGCCCTGGAGCTTGAGCGGCGGCTCGTCGACCACGGTGCGGACGGTCCCGCCTTCCCGACCTCCGTCGGCACCGGACCGCACTCGGGCCTCTCCCGGCACCGGCCCTCCGACCGCCGGGTGGAGGAGGGCGACTTCCTCTCGGTCTGCCTCGGCGCCAACTACCGCGGCTACCGGTGCGAGATCGGCCGGACCTTCGTGATCGGAACGAGCCCCGCGGACTGGCAGATCGCGCTGTACGACGTCGTGTTCACCGCCCAGCGTGCCGGCCGTGAGGCCCTGCTGCCCGGTGCGGCGTACCGGGACGTGGACCATGCCGCACGCTCCGTCCTGGACTCCGCGGGCCACTCGGAAGCCATCGCGCCGTGGACCGGACACGGCGTGGGCCTCGAAATCGACGAGGACCCGCAGCTTGCACCTACGGCAATGGGTAAACTGGACGCTTGCGTGCCGGTCACCGTCGAACCGGGGGTTCACCTCCCGGGCCGGGGAGGTGTCCGGATCGATGACACGCTCGTCGTGCGCCCCGAGGCGGACGGCGGTCCCGAGCTACTCACCATTACGACCAAGGAGCTGCTCGCGCTCTAGCCCGCTCCGCCGGGCTGTGCGCGCACCCGTGGTCTTCCAGTGCAGGAGATTCCGCAACCGTGGCTTCCACGAACGACCTCAAGAACGGCATGGTGCTGAAGCTCGACGGGGGCCAGCTCTGGTCCGTCGTCGAGTTCCAGCACGTCAAGCCCGGCAAGGGCCCGGCCTTCGTGCGCACCAAGCTCAAGAACGTGCTCTCGGGCAAGGTCGTCGACAAGACCTTCAACGCCGGCGTCAAGGTCGACACGGCCACCATCGACCGCCGCGACATGCAGTTCTCGTACATGGACGGCGACTACTTCGTCTTCATGGACATGGACACCTACGACCAGCTGATGGTCGACCGCAAGGCCGTCGGCGACGCCGCCAACTTCCTGATCGAGGGCTTCACCGCCTCCGTCGCCCAGCACGAGGGCGAGGTGCTCTACGTCGAGCTCCCGGCCGCGGTCGAGCTCAAGATCCAGCACACCGACCCGGGCGTCCAGGGTGACCGCTCCACCGGCGGCACCAAGCCCGCCACGCTGGAGACCGGCTACGAGATCCAGGTCCCGCTCTTCATCACCACCGGCGAGACGGTCAAGGTCGACACCCGCACCAGCGACTACCTCGGCCGGAAGAGCAACTAACCCGTGGCTGCTCGGAGCAATGCGCGCAAGCGCGCCTTCCAGATCCTTTTCGAGGCAGACCAGCGCGACGTGCCCGTGCGCGAGGTCCTCGCGGACTGGATCCGCCACTCGCGGTCGGACGACCGGCAGCCGCCGGTCAGCGCCTTCACGATGGATCTCGTCGAGGGGTACGCCGACAAGGTGAACCGCATCGACGACCTGATCGTCACCTACGCCGTGGACTGGGAGCTCGACCGCATGCCGGTCGCGGACCGGAACATCCTGCGGCTCGGTGCCTACGAGCTGATCTGGGTGGATGACACCCCGGACGCCGTGGCCATCGACGAGGCCGTCCAGCTGGCCAAGGAGTTCTCGACGGACGAGTCGCCCTCGTTCGTGAACGGGCTGCTGGCCCGGTTCAAGGACCTGAAGCCGAGCCTGCGCCGCGAGTAGCCTCCGGCGGTTCGGCACAAGCGGAGGGGCCGCAGCGCATGCGCTGCGGCCCCTCCGCTTTTCAAGAACAAAAGAAAACCGGCGGGTGCCGGGAACCCTCTCGGGTTCCCGGCACCCGCCGGTAACGTTTCTGCTGGTCCTGAACCGGGGACTAGATGTCCTCGTGGGCCACCGCACGGCGCGCGTCCGCGTCCAGCACGCCCCAGCTGATCAGCTGCTCGGTCAGGACCGAGGGGGACTGGTCGTAGATGACGGCCAGGGTGCGCAGGTCGTCCTGGCGGATCGACAGCACCTTGCCGTTGTAGTCGCCGCGCTGGCTCTGGATCGTGGCCGCGTAACGCTGCAGCGGGCCGGCCTTCTCGGCGGGAACGCCCGCCAGGCGCTCCAGGTCGAGGCGCAGCTTCGGCGGCGGCTCGGCAGCCCCGCCGGGAGTCGTGCCGGGCAGCAGTTCCTGCACCGGAACCCCGTAGAAGTCCGCCAGCTCGGCAAGGCGCTGGACGGTCACGGCGCGGTCCCCGCGCTCGTAGGACCCGACCACCACGGCCTTCCACCGGCCCTGGGACTTCTCCTCGACACCGTGGAGGGAAAGGCCCTGCTGGGTGCGGATGGCGCGGAGCTTGGCCCCGAGCTGTTTGGCGTATTCGCTGGACATAACGCTCCCGGACGCTGTGACGCTGTGACGACATGGACGCTGTGACGACATTGACCACGTGCGGCTCCGCCGCGCGGCTGGTAACTCACTGTGAGGTTACGCAGCGTTACTTGGATGCGTCAAGCCGAATGGTCTTCGCCGCCCCCTCAAGAGGGGCCCCAGCAGCCCCGTGAGAGCCCCTCCGCACCAGGCCGGTGCCCGACGACCGGCCGCACCCTGGTACCGTGGGACGCGTACATCAGACGTCCTTTAAGGTCCGTCCCGTGAGGCGGAGAAGGAGGTCCTTTTCATGGACACCCAGCAGCACTCGGATTCAGATTCCATGCGCCCCGTTCTCGAGGCGCAGGACATCGCGCGGGTCCTGACCCGCATCGCCCACGAGATCGTCGAACGCGCCAAGGGCGCCGACGACGTGGTGCTCCTCGGCATTCCCACCCGCGGTGTGTACCTCGCCCGCCGGCTGGCCGCCAAGCTCGAAGAGATCACCGGCACGAAGATCCCGGTCGGCTCCCTCGACATCACCATGTACCGCGACGACCTGCGGATGAAGCCCGCCCGCGCGATCGGCCGCACCGAGATCCCCGGCGACGACCTCGACGGCCGCCTCGTCGTCCTCGTCGACGACGTGCTCTTCTCCGGCCGCACCATCCGCGCCGCGCTCGACGCCCTCGGCGACCTCGGCCGCCCGCGCGCCGTGCAGCTCGCCGTCCTCGTCGACCGCGGCCACCGCGAACTGCCGATCCGCGCCGACTACGTCGGCAAGAACCTCCCCACGTCGCTGCGGGAGACCGTCAAGGTCCAGCTCCAGGAGGAGGACGGCCGTGACGCCGTGCTGCTCGGCCAGCGGACCGCCCAGGCAGCAGGGCTGTAGCCCTCACGCGTGACGGGTCCCGAGGGGGTCCGCGCCGCAGCCTGCCCTGCCCGCCCGCACTCTGCCCGTCAGTCCGCCTGCCTGCCCTCCCGACCTACGGAGCCATCCAGATGAAGCGCCACCTCATCTCGGCCGCCGATCTCACGCGCGACGACGCCGTCCTGATCCTCGACACCGCCGAGGAGATGGCCCGCGTCGCGGACCGGCCGATCAAGAAGCTGCCCACCCTGCGCGGTCTCACGGTCGTCAACCTCTTCTTCGAGGACTCGACCCGCACCCGGATCTCCTTCGAGGCGGCCGCCAAGCGGCTCTCCGCCGACGTCATCAACTTCTCCGCCAAGGGTTCCTCCGTTTCCAAGGGCGAATCCCTGAAGGACACCGCGCTGACCCTGGAGGCCATGGGCGCCGACGCGGTCGTCATCCGCCACCACGCCTCCGGCGCGCCCTACCGGCTCGCGACCTCCGGCTGGATCGAATCCGCCGTCGTCAACGCCGGCGACGGCACCCACGAGCACCCCACCCAGGCCCTGCTGGACGCCTTCACCATGCGCCGCCGCCTGGTCGGCCGCGACGCCGGCCTCGGCAAGGACCTGAACGGCCGCCGGATCACCATCGTCGGCGACGTCCTGCACAGCCGCGTGGCCCGCTCCAACGTCCACCTGCTGCACACCCTCGGCGCCGAGGTCACCCTGGTGGCCCCGCCGACGCTCGTTCCGATCGGCGTCGAGACCTGGCCGTGCGAGGTCTCGTACAGCCTCGACGACGTGCTGCCGAAGTCGGATGCGGTGATGATGCTGCGTGTGCAGCGCGAACGCATGAACGCCGCCTTCTTCCCGACCGAGCGCGAGTACTCCCGCCGGTACGGGCTCGACGGCGACCGCATGGCGAAGATGCCCGAGCACGCCATCGTGATGCACCCCGGCCCGATGAACCGCGGCATGGAGATCACCGCCCAGGTCGCCGACTCCGACCGCTGCACGGCCGTCGAGCAGGTCGCCAACGGCGTCTCCACCCGGATGGCCGTCCTGTACCTGCTGCTCGGAGGCTCCGAGCCCGCCGTCACCACCACCCCCGCCGCCGCGCGCACCGAGGAGAGCAAGTAACCATGAGCAAGATCCTTATCCGTGGCGCGAAGGTACTCGGCGGCGAGGCGCAGGACGTCCTGATCGACGGCGAGACCATCGCCGAGGTCGGCACCGGCCTGTCCGCCGAGGGCGCGACCGTCATCGAGGCCGAGGGCCAGGTCCTCCTCCCCGGCCTCGTCGACCTGCACACCCACCTGCGCGAGCCCGGCCGCGAGGACTCCGAGACCGTCCTCACCGGCACCCGCGCCGCCGCCTCCGGCGGCTACACCGCGGTCTTCGCGATGGCGAACACCTTCCCGGTCGCCGACACCGCCGGCGTCGTCGAGCAGGTCTGGCGCCTGGGCAAGGAGTCCGGCTACTGCGACGTGCAGCCCATCGGCGCCGTCACCGTCGGCCTGGAGGGCAAGCAGCTCTCCGAGCTGGGCGCCATGCACGACTCCGCCGCCCGCGTCACCGTCTTCTCCGACGACGGCAAGTGCGTGGACGACGCCGTGATCATGCGCCGCGCCCTGGAGTACGTGAAGGCCTTCGGCGGCGTCGTCGCCCAGCACGCCCAGGAGCCCCGCCTCACCGAGGGCGCCCAGATGAACGAGGGCATCGTCTCCGCGGAGCTCGGACTGGGCGGCTGGCCGGCCGTCGCCGAGGAGTCGATCATCGCCCGCGACGTCCTCCTCGCCGAGCACGTCGGCTCCCGCGTCCACATCTGCCACCTCTCCACCGCCGGCTCCGTCGAGATCGTCCGCTGGGCCAAGTCCCGCGGCATCGACGTCACCGCCGAGGTCACCCCGCACCACCTCCTCCTCACCGAGGAGCTCGTGCGCTCGTACAACGCGGTCTACAAGGTCAACCCGCCGCTGCGCACCGAGCGCGACGTGCTGGCCCTGCGCGAGGCGCTCGCCGACGGCACGATCGACATCGTCGCCACCGACCACGCCCCGCACCCGCACGAGGACAAGGACTGCGAGTGGGCCGCCGCCGCCATGGGCATGGTCGGCCTGGAGACCGCGCTCTCCGTCGTCCAGCAGACGATGGTGGAGACCGGACTGCTCGACTGGGCCGGCGTCGCGGAGCGGATGTCCTTCGCTCCGGCGCGCATCGGCAGCCTGGAGAACCACGGCCGTCCCGTCTCGGCAGGTGAACCCGCGAACCTGACCTTGGTCGATACCTCGTACCGTGGTGTCGTGGACCCCGCACACTTCGCCTCCCGCAGCCGCAACACGCCTTACGAGGGCCGTGAGCTGCCGGGGCGCGTCACTCACACCTTCCTGCGGGGCCGGGCAACGGTCGTGGACGGGAAACTGGCGTGACACCTGCAGTAATCCAACTGGCCGCCGAGGCCGCCGAACGACAGTCGGCGGAGGTGACCAGCGTCGGCGCCCGCATCGCGTGGGTGATCGGCCTGATCGTCTTCATCGCGTTCGTGTACTGGCTGATGCGGCAGGGCTGGAAATGGCGCGGCGCCCTGCAGAACGATCTGCCGGAGCTGCCCGCCGCCCCCGACGGTCTTCCCGAGCACCGGCTGGCCCTGACCGGCCGGTACCACGGGTCCACCACCGCCGGGCAGTGGCTCGACCGGATCGTCGCCCACGGTCTGGGCCTGCGCAGCCGGGTCGAGCTCACGCTCACCGACGCGGGCCTCGACGTGGTCCGACCGGGGGCCAACGACTTCTTCGTACCGGCCGCGCAGCTGCGCGGCGCCCGCCTCGACAAGGGAATCGCGGGCAAGGTACTCACCGAGGGCGGTCTGCTCGTCGTCACCTGGGCGCACGGCGACAAGCTGATCGACTCCGGATTCCGCTCCGACCGGGCGGCCGAACACGCCGCCTGGGTCGAAGCCGTCAATCTCATGAACTCATCCATCACGACGGAAGGCGCCGAACGATGACGACCTCCACCAGGGGAGCAGCCAAAGCTCCCGCCGTACTCGTCCTGGAGGACGGTCGGATCTTCCGCGGCCGTGCCTACGGCGCTGTGGGGGAGACCTTCGGCGAGGCCGTGTTCTCCACCGGCATGACCGGATACCAGGAGACCCTCACCGACCCGTCGTACCACCGGCAGGTCGTCGTGATGACCGCCCCGCACGTGGGCAACACCGGCGTCAACGACGAAGACCCCGAGTCCTCCCGCATCTGGGTGGCCGGCTACGTCGTGCGCGACCCCGCACGCGTCCCCTCCAACTGGCGCTCGCAGCGCTCGCTGGACGAGGAGCTGGTCAAGCAGGGCGTCGTCGGGATCTCCGGCATCGACACCCGCGCCCTGACCCGCCACCTGCGCGAGCGCGGCGCCATGCGCGTCGGCATCTTCTCCGGCGACGCCTGGACGGGCATCCGCGACGAGGCCCTGCTGGCCAAGGTCAAGTCGCAGCCGCAGATGAAGGGCGCGAACCTCTCCGCCGAGGTCGCCACCAAGGAGGCGTACGTCGTCCCCGCGATCGGCGAGAAGCGCTTCACCGTCGCCGCCGTCGACCTCGGCATCAAGGGCATGACCCCGCACCGCATGGCCGAGCGCGGCATCGAGGTGCACGTACTGCCCGCCACCGCCACCGTCGAGGACGTGTACGCGGTCGACCCGGACGGCGTGTTCTTCTCCAACGGCCCGGGCGACCCGGCCACCGCCGACGGCCCCGTCGCCGTCATGCAGGGCGTGCTGGAGCGCAAGACCCCGCTCTTCGGCATCTGCTTCGGCAACCAGATCCTGGGCCGCGCGCTCGGCTTCGGCACCTACAAGCTGAAGTACGGCCACCGCGGCATCAACCAGCCGGTGCAGGACCGCACCACCGGCAAGGTCGAGGTCACCGCGCACAACCACGGCTTCGCCGTCGACGCGCCCCTCGACAAGGTCTCGGAGACCGCCTACGGCCGCGCCGAGGTCTCCCACGTCTGCCTGAACGACCAGGTCGTCGAAGGCCTCCAGCTGCTCGACCAGCCGGCCTTCTCCGTCCAGTACCACCCCGAGGCGGCTGCCGGCCCGCACGACGCCGCGTACCTCTTCGACCGCTTCGTATCCCTGATGGAGGCCGAGCGTGCCTAAGCGCACCGATATCCAGTCCGTCCTGGTCATCGGCTCCGGCCCGATCGTCATCGGACAGGCCGCCGAGTTCGACTACTCCGGCACCCAGGCCTGCCGCATCCTCAAGGCCGAGGGCCTGCGGGTCATCCTGGTCAACTCCAACCCCGCGACGATCATGACCGACCCGGAGATCGCCGACGCCACGTACGTCGAGCCGATCACCCCCGAGTTCGTCGAGAAGATCATCGCGAAGGAGCGCCCCGACGCGCTGCTCCCCACCCTCGGCGGCCAGACCGCGCTCAACACCGCGATCTCCATGCACGAGCAGGGCGTGCTGGAGAAGTACGGCGTCGAGCTCATCGGCGCCAACGTCGAGGCCATCAACAAGGGCGAGGACCGCGACCTCTTCAAGGGCGTCGTCGAGGCCGTCAAGGCCAAGATCGGGTACGGCGAGTCCGCCCGCTCGGTCATCTGCCACTCGATGGACGACGTCCTCAAGGGCGTCGAGACCCTCGGCGGCTACCCCGTCGTCGTGCGCCCCTCCTTCACCATGGGCGGCGCCGGCTCCGGCTTCGCCCACGACGAGAACGAGCTGCGCCGCATCGCCGGCCAGGGCCTCACGCTCTCCCCGACCACCGAGGTGCTCCTGGAGGAGTCCATCCTCGGCTGGAAGGAGTACGAGCTGGAGCTGATGCGCGACACCAAGGACAACGTGGTCGTCGTCTGCTCCATCGAGAACTTCGACCCGATGGGCGTCCACACCGGTGACTCGATCACCGTCGCCCCGGCGATGACGCTGACCGACCGCGAGTACCAGCGGCTGCGCGACATCGGCATCGCGATCATCCGCGAGGTCGGCGTCGACACCGGCGGCTGCAACATCCAGTTCGCGATCGACCCGGCCGACGGCCGCGTCATCGTCATCGAGATGAACCCGCGCGTCTCGCGCTCCTCGGCGCTCGCCTCCAAGGCCACCGGCTTCCCGATCGCCAAGATCGCCGCCAAGCTGGCCATCGGCTACACGCTCGACGAGGTCCCCAACGACATCACCGAGAAGACGCCGGCCTCCTTCGAGCCGTCCCTCGACTACGTCGTCGTCAAGGCCCCGCGCTTCGCCTTCGAGAAGTTCCCGCTCGCCGACGCCACCCTCACCACCACCATGAAGTCGGTCGGCGAGGCCATGGCCATCGGCCGCAACTTCACCGAGGCGCTCCAGAAGGCCCTGCGCTCCCTGGAGAAGAAGGGCTCGCAGTTCACCTTCGTCGGCGACCCGGGTGACAAGGACGAGCTGCTGCGCACCGCGGTCCGCCCGACCGACGGCCGCATCAACACCGTCATGCAGGCCATCCGCGCCGGCGCCACCCAGGAGGAGGTCTTCGAGTTCACGAAGATCGACCCCTGGTTCGTCGACCAGCTCTTCCTCATCAAGGAGATCGCGGACGAGCTGACGGCGGCCGACAAGCTCTACCCCGAGCTGCTCGCCGAAGCCAAGCGCCACGGCTTCTCCGACGCCCAGATCGCCGAGATCCGCGGCCTGCGCGAGGACGTCGTCCGCGAGGTCCGGCACGCCCTCGGCGTCCGCCCGGTCTACAAGACGGTCGACACCTGCGCCGCCGAGTTCGCGGCGAAGACCCCGTACTTCTACTCCTCGTACGACGAGGAGTCCGAGGTCGCCCCGCGCACCAAGCCCGCGGTCATCATCCTGGGCTCCGGCCCGAACCGCATCGGCCAGGGCATCGAGTTCGACTACTCCTGCGTGCACGCCTCCTTCGCGCTCAGCGACGCCGGCTTCGAGACCGTGATGGTCAACTGCAACCCGGAGACCGTCTCCACGGACTACGACACCTCCGACCGCCTGTACTTCGAGCCGCTGACGCTCGAGGACGTGCTGGAGATCGTCCACGCCGAGTCGCTGGCCGGCCCCATCGCAGGCGTCATCGTCCAGCTCGGCGGCCAGACCCCCCTGGGTCTCGCCCAGGCGCTCAAGGACAACGGCGTGCCCGTCGTCGGCACCTCGCCCGAGGCCATCCACGCCGCCGAGGACCGCGGCGCGTTCGGCCAGGTCCTCGCCGAGGCCGGCCTGCCGGCCCCCAAGCACGGCACCGCCACCACCTTCACGGGTGCGAAGGCCATCGCCGACGAGATCGGCTACCCGGTCCTCGTCCGCCCGTCCTACGTGCTCGGCGGCCGCGGCATGGAGATCGTCTACGACGAGGCCCGCCTGGAGTCGTACATCGCCGAGTCCACGGAGATCTCCCCGACCCGCCCCGTGCTGGTCGACCGCTTCCTCGACGACGCGATCGAGATCGACGTCGACGCCCTCTACGACGGCCACGAGCTCTACCTCGGCGGCGTCATGGAGCACATCGAGGAAGCCGGCATCCACTCCGGCGACTCGGCCTGCGCGCTGCCCCCGATCACCCTCGGCGGCTACGACATCAAGCGCCTGCGCGCCTCCACCGAGGCCATCGCCAAGGGCGTCGGCGTCCGCGGTCTGATCAACATCCAGTTCGCGATGGCGGGTGACATCCTCTACGTCCTGGAGGCCAACCCGCGCGCCTCCCGGACCGTCCCCTTCACCTCGAAGGCGACCGCCGTCCCGCTCGCGAAGGCCGCCGCCCGCATCTCGCTCGGCACCACCATCGCCGAGCTGCGCGAGGAGGGCCTGCTGCCGAAGACCGGCGACGGCGGCACCCTGCCGATCGACGCGCCGATCTCCGTCAAGGAGGCCGTCATGCCGTGGTCGCGCTTCCGCGACATCCACGGCCGCGGCGTGGACACCGTCCTCGGCCCGGAGATGCGGTCCACCGGCGAGGTCATGGGCATCGACGCCGTCTTCGGCACCGCCTACGCCAAGTCGCAGGCCGGCGCCTACGGCCCGCTGCCCACCAAGGGCCGGGCGTTCATCTCCGTCGCCAACCGCGACAAGCGCTCGATGATCTTCCCCGCGCGCGAGCTCGTCGCCCACGGCTTCGAGCTGATGGCCACCTCCGGCACCGCCGAGGTGCTGCGCCGCAACGGCATCAACGCCACCGTGGTGCGCAAGCTCAGCGAGGGCGAGGGCCCGAACGGCGAGAAGACCATCGTCCAGCTGATCCACGACGGCCAGGTCGACCTGATCGTCAACACCCCGTACGGCACCGGCGGCCGTCTCGACGGCTACGAGATCCGCACGGCGGCCGTGGCCCGCAGCGTCCCCTGCCTGACCACGGTCCAGGCACTCGCCGCGGCCGTGCAGGGCATCGACGCGCTCAACCGCGGCGACGTGGGCGTGCGCTCCCTCCAGGAGCACGCGGAGCACCTGACCGCGGCCCGCGACTGATCAGTCCGTACGGCCCGTACAGCCCGGAAACGGGAGGGGGGACACCGGTTTCACGACGGGTGTCCCCCTTTCCATGAGCGCAGAGGGATCCTCTCGACGATGTACGAACTCTTCTTCAACCTGGTCTTCAAGCGGATGGACCCGGAGAAGGCCCACTACACGGCCTTCCGCTGGATCCGGCTCGCGGCCCGCACCCCCGTGCTGCGCACCTTCGTGGCGGCCTACCTCGCCCCCCGCCACAAGGAGCTCCGCACCGAGGCGCTCGGCCTGCGCATGCACGGCCCCTTCGGCCTCGCGGCCGGCTTCGACAAGAACGCCGTGGCCATCGACGGCATGTCGATGCTCGGCTTCGACCACGTCGAGATCGGCACGGTCACCGCCGAGCCGCAGCCCGGCAACCCCAAGAAGCGGCTGTTCCGCCTCGTGCCGGACCGCGCGCTGATCAACCGCATGGGCTTCAACAACGAGGGCTCCGCGGCCGTGGCGGACCGCCTGGCGGCCCGCCGGCCCGTCTTCAAGACGGTCGTCGGCGTCAACATCGGCAAGACGAAGGTCGTGCCGGAGGAGGAGGCGGTGGCGGACTACGTCGCCTCCACCGAGCGGCTCGCCCGCCACGCCGACTACCTCGTCGTGAACGTCTCCTCGCCGAACACCCCCGGCCTGCGCAACCTCCAGGCCACCGAGTCGCTGCGCCCGCTGCTCACGGCCGTACGGGAGGCCGCGGACCGCACCGTGACCGACCGCCGGGTCCCGCTGCTGGTCAAGATCGCCCCCGACCTGGCCGACGAGGACGTCGACGCCGTCGCCGACCTGGCCCTGGAGCTGGGCCTCGACGGCATCATCGCGACGAACACCACGATCGCGCGGGAGGGGCTCGGCCTGAAGTCCTCCCCCTCCCTCGTGAAGGAGACCGGCGGCCTGTCCGGCGCCCCGGTCAAGGAGCGCTCGCTGGAGGTCCTGCGCCGTCTGTACGCCCGTGTGGGGGACCGGCTGGTCCTGGTCGGGGTCGGCGGCATCGAGAACGCCGAGGACGCCTGGCAGCGGATCCTGGCCGGGGCCACGCTGATCCAGGGCTACAGCGCCTTCATCTACGAGGGCCCCTGCTACGCCCGTGCCATCCACAAGGGCCTGGCCGCGCGCCTGGCCGTCAGCCCGTACGCGACGCTCGCCGAAGCAGTGGGCGCCGAGACCCGAAAGGCCGCGAAGTGAGCCCTGTGACCCCGTTCGGCACCCGCCTGCGCCAGGCGATGGACACCCGCGGACCGCTGTGCGTGGGCATCGACCCGCACGCCGAGCTGCTGGCCCGGTGGGGCCTGTCCGACGACATCGCGGGCCTGGAGCGGTTCTCCCGCACCGTCGTGGAGGCGCTCGCGGAGTCGGTGGCGGTCTTCAAGCCGCAGGCGGCCTTCTTCGAGCGGTTCGGCTCCAAGGGCGTGGCCGTCCTGGAGCAGACCGTGGCGGACGCCCGGGCGGCCGGGACCCTGGTCGTCATGGACGCCAAGCGGGGCGACATCGGCTCGACCATGGCCGCGTACGCCTCGGCCTTCCTGGACCCGGCCTCGCCGCTGTTCTCGGACGCGCTGACGGTCTCCCCGTACCTGGGCTACGGCTCCCTGAAGCCCGCGGTGGACCTGGCCCGCGCCTCGGGCGCCGGCCTGTTCGTGCTCGCCCTGACCTCGAACCCGGAGGGCGCGGAGGTCCAGCGGGCCGTCCGGGAGGACGGCCGGACCATCGGCGCGACGATGCTGGCGCACCTGGCGGCGGAGAACGCGGACGCCGCTCCGATGGGATCCTTCGGCGCGGTGGTCGGAGCCACGCTGGGCGACCTGTCCTCCTTCGACCTGGACATCAACGGGCCGCTGCTGGCCCCCGGCATCGGCGCGCAGGGCGCGACGGCGGCGGACCTGCCGGCGGTCTTCGGCAAAGCCGTGCGCAACGTCGTCCCGAACGTGTCCCGGGGCGTCCTGAAGCACGGCCCGGACGTCACGGCGCTGCGCGACTCGGCGCGTCGGTTCGCCGACGAGATCGGCGAGGCCGTCTCCGCGTGATCGCCCGTCCGTGGAGGCCGCCCGCACGTCCTGCGGCGCGGCCTCTCGCACTTCTTGGCGAAACCCGAACGCTCTTCATCGGACAAAACAGAGGTATTTTGTCCGTGATGTACGGTTCAGTGGAGGCTGACCAGGACTTTTCGTCCGTTCTCGCTGACTGGAGCGGTGTTGGCCGCTAGTCTCCGAGCAGAGTGAACGTGCAGCGAACGCGTTTCCATCGCTGTTCGGGAGCTCGCCAGGTGTGGTGCCTTCGGGCTGCCCACCGGTCCGTATCCGACAGTTCGACATCCGAGGTGACGTAGGCGTGGCTCTTCCGCCCCTTACCCCTGAACAGCGCGCAGCCGCGCTCGAAAAGGCCGCCGCGGCTCGCCGGGAGCGGGCCGAGGTCAAGAATCGACTCAAGCACTCCGGCGCCTCGCTCCAAGAGGTCATCAAGACGGGCCAGGAGAACGACGTCATCGGCAAGATGAAGGTCTCCGCCCTGCTGGAGTCTCTGCCCGGCGTGGGCAAGGTGCGCGCCAAGCAGATCATGGAGCGTCTCGGCATCTCCGAGTCCCGGCGTGTCCGAGGTCTCGGTTCCAACCAGATCGCCTCTCTGGAGCGCGAGTTCGGCAGCACCGGCGCCTGAGGCGTCGACTGAAGTTCTCCCGGCGTTCTCAGGCAGTCCCGAGAACCTGGATAATCGCTCTATGGCAGCAGAGGTTCGTCCGCGGCTGACCGTGCTCTCCGGCCCTTCAGGGGTCGGCAAGAGCACGGTCGTCGCGCATATGCGCAAGGTTCACCCCGAGGTGTGGCTCTCGGTGTCGGCCACCACCCGCAAGCCGCGGCCCGGTGAGCGACACGGAATCCACTACTTCTTCGTCAATGACGACGAGTTCGACAAGCTGATCGCCAACGGCGAGCTGCTGGAGTGGGCCGAGTTCGCGGGCAACCGCTACGGCACACCGCGCGGCGCGGTGCTGGAACGCCTGGACAGCGGCGAGCCGGTACTGCTGGAGATCGACCTCCAGGGCGCACGGCTCGTCCGCGAGTCGATGTCCGACGCCCAGCTCGTCTTCCTGGCGCCGCCGAGCTGGGACGAACTGGTCCGCCGGCTCACCGGCCGGGGCACCGAATCGGCCGAGGTCATCGAGCGCCGGCTCGCCTCGGCCAAGATCGAGCTCGCTGCCGAATCGGAGTTCGACACCACCCTGGTCAACACCTCCGTCGAGGACGTCGCTCGTGAGCTGCTAGCCTTGATGGAAGTTGTCTGATCGTTGGTCGATTTTTAATGATCGATCAATGCTTGATCTTTCACCCATTCTTCGGAAGGTAGAGCGTGTCCTCTTCCATCACTGCGCCCGAGGGCATCATCAACCCGCCGATCGACGAGCTGCTCGAGGCCACGGACTCGAAGTACAGCCTCGTGATCTACGCGGCCAAGCGCGCGCGTCAGATCAACGCGTACTACTCGCAGCTCGGTGAGGGCCTGCTGGAGTACGTCGGCCCGCTGGTGGACACCCACGTCCACGAGAAGCCGCTTTCGATCGCGCTGCGCGAGATCAACGCGGGTCTGCTGACCTCCGAGGCCATCGAGGCCCCGGCCCAGTAAGGCGCGAGAAATCCTTTCACCACAGGCCCGGCAGAACATCTGCCGGGCCTGTGGTGTGTCATGGGGAGGGACGACGGACGTCGACAAGGCTCGAAGGGGAGTGCGTGGTGGGTAAGCCGAAGGTCGTGCTGGGGGTCAGCGGCGGGATCGCCGCCTACAAGGCGTGCGAACTGCTCCGCCTGCTGACCGAGTCCGGCCACGAGGTGCGGGTCGTGCCCACGGCGGCCTCGCTGAACTTCGTCGGCGAGGCGACCTGGGCCGCCCTCTCCGGGAACCCGGCCTCCACGGAGGTGTGGGAGACCGTGCACGAGGTGCCGCACGTGCGCATCGGCCAGTCCGCCGACCTCGTCGTCGTCGCCCCGGCCACCGCCGACATGCTGGCGAAGGCCGCCCACGGGCTCGCCGACGACCTGCTCACGAACACGCTGCTCACCGCCCGATGTCCGGTGGTCTTCGCCCCCGCCATGCACACCGAGATGTGGGAGCACCCCGCCACCCAGGAGAACGTGGCCACGCTGCGCCGGCGCGGCGCCCTCGTCATCGAGCCCGCCGTCGGCCGGCTGACGGGCAAGGACACCGGCAAGGGGCGGCTGCCCGACCCCGCGGAGATCTACGAGGTCTGCCGCAGGGTCCTGGCGCGCGGGGTGGGCGAGCAGGACCTCGCCGGGCGGCACGTGGTGATCAGCGCCGGCGGCACGCGGGAACCGCTGGACCCGGTCCGCTTCCTCGGCAACCGCTCCTCCGGCAAGCAGGGCTACGCGCTGGCCCGTACGGCCGTCGCCCGCGGGGCCCGCGTCACCCTGGTGGCGGCGAACACCGCGCTGGCCGACCCGGCCGGGGCGGACGTCGTACGGGTGGGGACGGCCGTGCAGCTGCGGGAGGCGGTGCTCGAGGCGGCGGCCGACGCCGACGTCGTGGTGATGGCCGCCGCCGTGGCCGACTTCCGGCCCGCCGAGTACGCCGGCGGGAAGATCAAGAAGAAGGACGGACAGGACCCGGCGCCGGTCGCGCTCGTACGAAATCCGGACGTTCTCGCCGAGATCTCGGCCGACCGGGCCCGGGACGGGCAGGTGGTGGTGGGGTTCGCCGCCGAGACCGACGACGTCCTCGCCAACGGCCGGGCCAAGCTCCTTCGCAAGGGGTGTGATCTTCTCGTCGTGAACGAGGTCGGCGAGGCGCGGACCTTCGGTTCCGAGGAGAATGAGGCGGTCATCCTGGCCTCCGAAGGGTCTGAGATTCAAGTGCCCTATGGACCGAAGGAGACGCTGGCCGAAGCCATTTGGGACCAGGTGGCCGTCCGGCTGCAGCCGTGACGCGCCTGAGCCGATTGCCCTTCTCCTGATCACCTCCGTGCGTCAGAATGAGGTGCCGCAGGTCACACGGCTCCCATAAGGCGAGACGGGTGGTCCCGGAAACGGTGGCGACCGATAAACTGCACCAGGAACGTGATCGGGCGCAGCCCCCGGTGTGGTTCCGCCAAATGATCAGCCAGCAGCCGCTGCAACCCCAGGGAGCGTTGTGTCCCGTCGTCTGTTTACCTCGGAGTCCGTGACCGAGGGCCACCCTGACAAGATCGCTGACCAGATCAGCGACACGATCCTCGACGCGCTCCTCTCCGAGGACCCGACCTCGCGCGTGGCCGTGGAGACCCTCATCACCACCGGTCTCGTGCACATTGCGGGCGAGGTGACGACGAAGGCCTACGCGCCGATCGCGCAGCTCGTCCGGGAGAAGATCCTCGAAATCGGCTACGACTCCTCGAAGAAGGGCTTCGACGGCGCATCCTGCGGCGTGTCGGTGTCCATCGGCGCCCAGTCCCCGGACATCGCGCAGGGCGTCGACACCGCCTACGAGAAGCGCGTCGAGGGCGACGAGGACGAGCTCGACAAGCAGGGCGCCGGCGACCAGGGCCTGATGTTCGGCTACGCCTGCGACGAGACCCCCGAGCTCATGCCGCTCCCGATCCACATCGCGCACCGGCTCTCCCGCCGGCTGTCCGAGGTCCGCAAGAACGGGACCATCCCGTACCTGCGCCCCGACGGCAAGACCCAGGTCACCATCGAGTACGACGGCGACAAGGCCGTGCGCCTGGACACGGTCGTCGTGTCCTCGCAGCACGCCTCCGACATCGACCTGGACTCGCTGCTCGCCCCGGACATCCGCGAGTTCGTCGTCGAGCACGTGCTGGCCCAGCTCGTCGAGGACGGCATCAAGCTCGACACCGAGGGCTACCGCCTGCTGGTGAACCCGACCGGCCGCTTCGAGATCGGCGGCCCGATGGGCGACGCCGGCCTGACCGGCCGCAAGATCATCATCGACACCTACGGCGGCATGGCCCGCCACGGTGGCGGCGCGTTCTCCGGCAAGGACCCGTCCAAGGTCGACCGCTCCGCCGCGTACGCGATGCGCTGGGTCGCCAAGAACGTCGTCGCCGCCGGTCTCGCCTCGCGCTGCGAGGTCCAGGTCGCGTACGCGATCGGCAAGGCCGAGCCCGTCGGTCTGTTCGTCGAGACATTCGGCACCGCCAAGGTCGAGGTCCAGAAGATCGAGGACGCGATCGGCGAGGTCTTCGACCTCCGCCCGGCCGCGATCATCCGCGACCTGGACCTGCTGCGCCCGATCTACGCCCAGACCGCCGCCTACGGCCACTTCGGCCGTGAGCTGCCGGACTTCACCTGGGAGCGCACCGACCGCGTCGACGCGCTGCGCACGGCCGCCGGTCTGTAAGCACCACCGCTCGTAGGCGTTCGGCCCCGGACCTTCTGGTCCGGGGCCGTTCGCGTGCCGCGGCTGTCAGTGGGGTTTGGTAAGAATGCGGGTGTGAGCAGCGCGAACGAGTCCGAGCAGCGGGGTGTGGACCAGGGTCCTGGTGGTCCGCCGGAGCAGCTCGCGCTGATCCGGGAGGTGGTCGCCGAGGCGAAGGCCAAGGCGCCCAAGGCGAAGCCGCGCACCTGGCGCGGCGCCGCGCTCGCCGAGGAGCTGCCGATCGCCAGGGTCCTGGTCAACAAGGGCGTTCTGCACCTGGACCAAACCTGGGACTACGCCGTCCCCGAGCACCTCGCCGCGGACGCACAGCCGGGTGTCCGCGTCCGGGTCCGCTTCGGTGCGGGCGAGGGCCGGGTCCGCGACGGGCGCCGCGAGGGCGGCGGCCTGATCGACGGGTACCTGATCGAGCGCGTGGCCGAGACGGACTACGACAGACCGCTCGCGGCGCTCGCCCAGGTGGTCTCGCCCGAGCGCGTGCTCAGCCCCCAGATCGAAAAGTTGGCGCGGGCCGTCGCGCGCCGCTACGGCGGCAGCTTGGCAGACGTCCTGCAATTGGCGATCCCGCCCCGCCACGGACAGGCCGAGAGCCGGCCCTCACCCGCCCCGCTGCCTCCGCCCGGCGCCCCCGGCCCGGACGGGTGGGACCGCTACTCGACGGGGCCGGAGTTCCTGCGGGAGCTGGCCTCCGGCGCGAGCCCGCGCGCGGTGTGGACCGCGCTGCCCGGACCGACCTGGCCGGACGAACTCGCACGGGCGATGGCGGCCACGCTCGCCTCGGGGCGGGGAGCGCTTGCCGTGGTGCCCGACGGCCGCACCGCCGCGCGAGTCGACGAAGCGCTGACTGCCCTGGTGGGCAAGGGGCTGCACGCCGTGCTCACCGCCGAATCCGGTCCGCAGAAGCGCTACTCGCAGTGGCTCGCCGTGCACCGCGGATCGGTGCGGGCCGTCGTCGGGACCCGGGCCGCGATGTTCGCGCCGGTGCACCAGCTCGGTCTCGTGGCGATCTGGGACGACGGAGACTCCAGCCACAGCGACACCAGCGCGCCGTTTCCCCATGTGCGCGAGGTGCTGCAGCTGCGCTCCCTGACCGAGGGATGTGGCTTCCTGCTCGGCAGCACCAGCTGCACGGTCGAAGCAGCGCAGCTCGTCGAGTCCGGCTGGGCCCGCCCCTTGGTCGCCGATCGTGAGACGGTGCGGTCCTGCGCGCCCCGGATCCGGACGGTCGGCGACGAGCTGCTCGCCCGGGACGAGGCGGCCCGGGCCGCGAGGCTGCCCAGCCTGGCCTGGGAAACCGCACGGGAGGGGCTGAAGACCGGGCCCGTGCTCGTGCAAGTGCCCCGGCGCGGATACGTGCCCCGGCTGGCCTGCGAGCGGTGCCGGACGCCGGCCCGGTGCAAGACCTGCGCCGGACCGCTGGAGGCGCCGGACCAGCAGGACCTGCAGTGCGGATGGTGCGGGCTGCAGGAGACGTCCTGGCACTGCGAGGAGTGCGGCTCCTTCCGGTTGAGGGCACAGGTGGTCGGCGCCCGGCGCACGGCCGAGGAGCTCGGGCGGGCCTTTCCCGCCGTACCGGTGCGCACCTCGGGCCGCGACCACGTCCTGGAACGGGTTCCGGACGCGCCCGCGCTCGTCGTGTCGACGCCGGGAGCCGAGCCGGTGGTGGAAGGCGCCGGGTACGCGGCGGCCCTGCTGCTGGACGGCTGGGCCATGCTGGGTTTCCCCGACCTGAGGGCGGGGGAGGAAGCGCTGCGCCGGTGGATCGCCGCCACATGCCTGGTCCGGGGCGAGGGCCAGGTGGTCATCGTCGCCGAGCCGACGCTGAGGCCGGTCCAGGCGCTGGTGCGGTGGGATCCCGTCGGGCATGCGTTGCGCGAGCTGGCCGAGCGGGCCGAACTGCGGTTCCCGCCCGTGTCGCGGATGGCCTCGGTCGTGGGGCGGGCCGCCGCGGTGGAGGACTTTCTGGCCGGCGCCGAGCTGCCCCCGGACGCCGAGATCCTGGGCCCGGTGCCGCTGCCGGGCCGGCGCGGGGAGCCCTCGCCCGGGGAGCGGGCCCTGGTCCGGGTACCGCCGGGCAGCGGGGCCGCGCTGGCGGCTTCGCTCAAGTCCGCGCAGGCGGCCCGGATGGCGCGCAAGGTGGCGGCGGCCGACGCGGTGCGGGTGCGCATCGACCCGCCGGACATCGGCTGACCGGACGGCGGCGAAGGCCGGAGCGGGAACGCCGTACCGCGCACACCGAGGCGCGAACGCCGAAGCCCCCGGCGGGAGACGCGTGGGTCGTCCCGCCGGGGGCGGATTCAGGGGCGGCGAGCGGTGCCGGCCGGCCGTCGGGGGTCGGCGTCCCGGCGGCGGGACACAGGTCAGCCGTTGCGCGGACCGGGGAAGGCGGGGGAGCGGGGAGCCTCCCCGAGCGTGCGGCCCGGGGTCCCGCCGGCCGCGGCCTGGGCCTCCTCGCGCACCGGCTGCGGCGGTACCGAGCGGGCGGCCGGCACGGTGGGCAGCGGCCCCAGGGGCCGGGTGGTCGTCCCCTCGGCCAGCGGCTCCGCGGACTCGGCGGACTGCGCCCGCCGGGCACCGTAGCGGCGGTGCACGGCCTGCTTGGTGACGCCGAGAGCCGAGCCGACCGCGTCCCATGAGAAGCCGAGCGAGCGGTCGAAGTCCACGGCGGCGGTGACCAGCGTCTCGACGCTGTCCCGCAGCTCCTGCGCGAGGCGGACGGTGGGCGCGGGCGCCCGGCCGTAGACGACGAAGCCCGTGGAGGGACCGGAGCGGCGCGGGCGGTACACGTTGCCGAGCTGGGCGGTGAGCGTACGCAGAGCATCCACCTGCCGGCGAACCCGCTCGATGTCCCGCACCAGGAGGTGCAGGCTGGCCCGGGCTTGGGCGTCGTGGGTGGCGTGGTCGGCCATGAAGAAGCCTCTCGAACCGGTGCTGAAGGGCGGATCGGGCCGCAGACACCGTTCACACGCGGCCCGTTTTGGTCAATCTCTCTTGACCAACGCGCCACCCGGCGCGTTGGTCACGCTGTGGGGGCGTGTCGGCATATGCGAGGGGCGCGTGTGTGTGCGTACGCCCCCTCGGCATCGCAAGTGGGCCTCGGCGGGGTATCCGCCGGATCGCCCGTTGGCGCACGCCCCATAGACTGGTGTGCTGCTGACAGCCGAGATAGCGAGGTAGGACCCCAGTGAAGCTCGTCTTCGCAGGCACCCCCGAGGTCGCCGTACCCGCCCTGGACGCCCTGATCGCCTCCGGGCGGCACGAGGTCGCCGCCGTCGTCACCCGGCCCGACGCACCGGCCGGCCGCGGCCGCCGGCTCGTCGCCAGCCCGGTCGCCGAGCGCGCCGAGGAGGCCGGCATCGAGATCCTCAAGCCCGCCCGGCCCCGCGACCCCGACTTCCAGGCCCGGCTGCGCGAGATCGCCCCGGACTGCTGCCCCGTCGTCGCCTACGGGGCGCTGCTCCCCAAGAGCGCCCTCGACATCCCCAAGCACGGATGGGTCAACCTGCACTTCTCGCTGCTGCCCGCCTGGCGCGGTGCCGCGCCCGTCCAGCACTCGATCATGGCGGGCGACCAGGTCACCGGCGCCTCCACCTTCCTCATCGAGGAGGGCCTGGACTCCGGCCCGGTCTACGGCATCCTCACCGAGGAGATCCGCCCCACCGACACCAGCGGCGATCTGCTCACCCGGCTCGCCTTCGCCGGCTCTGGGCTGCTGGCCGCCACCATGGACGGCATCGAGGACGGCACCCTGCGCGCCGTCGCACAGTCGCACGACGGCCTCTCCCTCGCGCCCAAGATCACCGTGGAGGACGCCCGGATCGACTGGACGGCTCCCGCGATGCGCGCCGACCGCGTGGTCCGCGGCTGCACGCCGGCCCCGGGCGCCTGGACCGTCTTCCGCGGGGAGAGGCTCAAGCTGATCTCGGTGGGTCTGGTGGCCGACCGCACCGACCTGGCGCCGGGCGAGCTGGCCCCGGCCAAGAACAACGTCCACGTCGGAACCGGCTCGCACGCCGTGGAGCTGCTGTGGGTGCAGCCCCAGGGCAAGAAGCCGATGCGCGGCGCCGACTGGGCCCGCGGGGTGCGGATCGCGCCCGGCGAGCGGCTCGGCGGGGCCGACGTAGGCTGAATCCAGCCGGGCCGAATCCGGCCGCGCCGTCCGCGCGGCGCTGGCCCTTGCACCGTAGGGACCGCCGCCCCGCCCGGGCGGCGCCCGCCACCCCTTCACGTCATGACCGCAGCACCTCGTAAACCCGGAGCACCTTTCACGTGAGCGAACAGCCCCGTCCCCGTCGCAACCCCGCAGGCCAGCGACAGGCCAAGCCGTACCGGCGGCCCCAGAAGGACCCCGTCCGGATGCTGGCCTTCGAGGTGCTGCGGGCGGTGGAGGAGCGCGACGCCTACGCGAACCTCGTGCTGCCGCCGCTGCTGAAGAAGGCCCGCCAGGACGAGAGCTTCCAGGCGCGCGACGCCGCACTGGCCACCGAGCTGGTCTACGGGACGCTCCGCCGCCAGGGCACCTACGACGCCGTCATCAAGGCGTGCATCGACCGGCCGCTGCGGGAGGTGGACCCGCCGGTGCTCGACGTGCTCTCACTCGGCGCGCACCAGCTGCTCGGCACCCGGATCCCCACGCACGCGGCCGTCTCCGCGAGCGTGGAGCTGGCCCGGGTGGTGCTCGGGGACGGGCGCGCCAAGTTCGTGAACGCCGTGCTGCGGAAGATCGCCGCACACGATCTCGACGCCTGGCTGGAACGGGTCGCGCCGCCGTACGAGGACGACGCCGAGGAACACCTCGCGGTGTACCACTCGCACCCCAGGTGGATCGTCAGCGCCCTGTGGGACGCGCTCGGCGGCGGCCGCGCCGGGATCGAGGACCTCCTGGAGGCCGACAATGAGCGGCCCGAGGTGACCCTGGTCGCGCGCCCCGGCCGGTCCACCCCGCAGGAGCTGCTGGACGCGGTCGGCGAGGAGTCGGCGCTGCCCGGCCGCTGGTCGCCGTACGCCGTCCGGATGGCCGAGGGCGGCGAGCCCGGCGCGCTGGAGGCGGTGCGCGAGGGCCGCGCCGGCGTGCAGGACGAGGGCAGCCAGCTCGTGGCGATGGCCCTGGCGGCCGTGCCGGTCGAGGGCAGCGACGAGCGCTGGCTCGACGGCTGCGCGGGCCCCGGCGGCAAGGCGGCGCTGCTCGCCGCGCTCGCGGCGCAGCGCGGCGCGTTCCTGCTCGCCTCGGAGAAGCAGCCGCACCGGGCACGGCTCGTGGAGCGCGCCCTCGCGGGCAACCCCGGCCCGTACCAGGTGATCGCGGCGGACGGCACCCGGCCGCCGTGGCGGCCGGGCTCCTTCGACCGCGTCCTGATGGACGTCCCGTGCACCGGCCTGGGCGCGCTCCGCCGTCGCCCGGAGGCCCGCTGGCGGCGTCGCCCGCAGGACCTGGAGGGCTTCGCGCCGCTCCAGCGCGGGCTGCTGCGGGAGGCGCTGTCGGCGGTCCGGGTGGGCGGCGTCGTGGGCTACGCGACGTGCTCGCCGCACCTGGCGGAGACCCGGGTCGTCGTGGACGACGTCCTGAAGGGGCGCGGCGCGGGCGCGTCGCCGGTGTCCGCGGAACTCATCGACGCGAGGCCGTTCATGGCGGGCGTGCCGGGCCTGGGCGACGGCCCCGACGTCCAGCTGTGGCCCCATCTGCACGGGACGGACGCGATGTACCTGGCGCTGCTGAGGCGCACGGCGTAGGGCCGGGCCCCGATCCGGGCCCCGATCCGGGCCCCGATCCGGGCTCCGTGTCCCCCGGCGTCCCCCGTCGGACAGGGGCGCGGAGCCTAGGTACGGGTACTCATGAGCCGCGCTCCCGTGCGAGGTAGTGTTCCCGGCTGGTGTGATCAACAGGGAACAATCGGGGGCTGCGCGCATGGCGTGGGACGAGTGGGAACAGATCAAAGCCGGTGCGGGCGACGGGCAGCACGTGGCCATGAGGCTCAACCAGGTGCCCGCCGACCCCGGCACCGGCGCCCCGAGCGCCGTGACGGGCGGTCTTCAGTCCAGCAAGAAGGCGTGGACCGCGGCCGGTGAGGGCGTGGGGTCCCTCCGCCAGACCATGGGCACCGCGCTCACCAAGCTCGAGGACGGGCAGACCGGAATCGGCTCGACCGCCGGATGTCTGACCGCGGCCGCGCAGAAGGACGTGTACGACTCCTGGAAGAAGTACGCCGAGAGCGTCAGCGAGCGGTGCGGCGCGCTCCAGGGAATCCTGAACCAGGTGGGCCGCGACCTGTTGACGACCGACGAGGGCGTCCAGGCGGAGATGAACAGGCTGAACGCCACGTACGCGGACACGGACGCCGTCGGCGGCCAGACCAAGGGCCGGTGACGGCGCGATGGACTACGCGACGCTCAAGGCCTTCAAACCGTCCGAGTTCGAGGAGGCTGCCGACGGCTACCGCACCATGGGCAACTCGGCCCAGGCGGCCAGGGAGCACATCGAGAACACGGTCGCCACGGGCATGCGCAAGTCGTTGACGGGCGAGGCGGTGAACGCCGCGCAGAAACAGCTCCAGGCCCTGGCCAAGAACTTCCACTACACGCAGACCGAATGCGGTGTCATCAGCACGGCGCTCAACGGGTTCGCCTACGACATGGCGGCCGCCAAGCGGAAGCTGGAGGCGGCGGTCGCGGACGCACAGGCGGACGGCTGCAAGGTGAACGACGACGGCTCGGTCGCGTTCCCCGCCGGACAGAAGCCGGGCGCCGAGAAGGCCTCGGAGGGCGGCACGGTGACCGGTAGCGCGGGAGGGTCCGAGACCTCCGACGCCGTGGAACGCCAGGCGGCGAACATCCACCCGAACCCGAACTACGGCAAGGCGATGGGGTACGCGAACCGCATCGCCGACGCGCTCAAGGAAGCCACGGACGCGGACGCCAAGTGGGAGCCGAAGATACGGGCCCTCAAGGCCGACGACGACCTGACCGTGTCCGCCAGCGACTGGACCGACGCCACCTCCGACGCGGGAGGCGTGCGCGGGGCGGCCGACGCCTATCTCGGCACGATCAAGCCGCCGCCGAAGAACGACTGGCCCCAGGACAACGCCAACTGGTGGAACGGCCTCACCGAGGAACAGCGCGAGGCCTACATCTCCATGCACCCCGCGAGCATCGGGGCCCTCGACGGCCTCCCCTCCGCCGTGCGCGACGACGCGAACCGCGTCGTCCTCGCGGAACAGCGCGCCGCCAAGCAGGTGGAGTACGACGCCTGGCTCAAGAAGGAGCCGGAGCACTACAGGCCCTACATCAGCCCCATCACGGGCCGTGAGGTGAAGGGCGCGATGGTTCCGACGGACGAGTGGAAGAAGTGGGAGGAGAAGAGGAAGGAGATCGAGGACGGCTCCAAGGGCATGGACGACATACAGAAACGATTCGACAGCTACACGAGCGAGGCCAACCGCCCCTACCTCCTCGGCTTCGACGGCAAGGACATGGGCCGCGCGATCGTTTCCATCGGCAATCCGGACACCGCCGACAACGTGGTGACGTACGTGCCCGGGACGTTCGCCGAACTGAAGTCCATCGACGGGGACATAGGTCGGGCCGTGGCGCTCCAGGCCGAGGCGGAGCGCCAAGATTCCGCGCACTCGACGGCATCGATCGTATGGCTCGGTTACGACGCCCCGCAGGGCATCGCGACCGATGCGACGGAGACCAAGTGGGCGGACAACGCCAGGGAGCCGTTCGGCAATTTCATCCAGGGGATCGAGGAGGCCAACCACCGCGAGGGCGGCGTGAACCAGACGCTCCTCGGGCACAGCTACGGGTCGCTGGTGGTGGGCGAGACGATGAGCATGCACATCGACCTGCCGGTCGACAACGCGATCATGGTGGGCAGTCCGGGCGTGGGAGTGGACCACGCGAAGGACCTGAACATCTCACCGGACCGGGTCTTCGCGGCCACGTCCGACCACGACCTCATCAACCTCGCCCCGCCGACGGCCCGGGACCCGCTCAGCCCGAAGGCGTGGTGGGACTCCTTCGACGACCACACGATCGTCCACGGAACCGACCCGACCACCGACGACTTCGGGGGCCAGGTCTTCGAGGTCCCCGACGGGAAGTGGCCGCTCGAGGACTGGGAAATGATGCCCGCGCACTCCCAGTACTGGGACGAGAAGCCCCTCGGTAGCCTGGGGAAGATCGTTACGGGAGGACGACCGTGAATCCACGCAAAGCAGTCCCGGTTGCCGCACTGCTGGCCATGATGATCATGGCGACCGCGTGCGGGGCGCAGGGGAACGGACAGAAAACCGGCGGAACGGCACCGAAGCAGGTCACGATGAACGAGCAGCAGGCGATCGACCGGGCAGAGGAGATCATCCACCAGGCGGTGGACGGCATGTCCCCCCAGCCGACGCTGGAGCGCATGGGCCACGCGCCCGTCAGCGCCTGCATCGCCAGGGACGACCATGGCCCCGACGATCGTGTGCAGGTCACGGTCATCTACAAACTGACGGGTGTTCCGGGGGCCGAGGCCCAGAACCTCGTGCGGCAGGCGCGGGACGCCTGGCTGAAGCAGGGCTACACGTACAACTCGTCGGGCGAGGTCGATTGGTCCAGCGCCTTTCCGACGGTCTACATGCGTACGGGCCCGGACGATTTCTGGATGGACGCCGTGACCGGTGTCATGGACCGCGCCAAGGGCGAGGGTGTCGCCTCTCTCAAGGTGACGTCGCCCTGTTTCCTCCCGCCGGGCAAGAGCAAGGCCTCGGGGACGACCGCGGTCGGTCCCGCCACGTTCGAGGCCCCGTCCGCCGAAGATCCCGCCACGCGCCGGGCCCTCGGCCACTCCAGCCGGATCTACGACGCGCTGCAGGTCGGATCGGCGCCCACGCAGCCTGGGGAAGGCCTCAGCACGGTCCGGGACGAGTCGGGGGCGTCGGTCCACCACACCTGGTCGACCGAGCCGCTGCCGGAGGACGAGAGGGCGGCTGCCGTGGGGCGCGCGCAGACTTTCTTCCAGAGCGCGGGATGGGCCGTGCGCCGGGTGCCGACGGTCGAGGGCACTCCGGCCGTCGTCGCCGGCCACCCCGGAGACCGCACGGTCGCGCAGGTCGCGGCCTCGACCACCGGCGCGGTGCGCGTCGCGGTGACGGCGCCCGCCACCGGTCCGGCATCCGCCGACGCATGACGGCCGGCGCCCCCGTGCCCCCGCGGGCACGGCGCCGTTCCCACCCGCGCCCGGACCGTGGGCGCGGGCGGAGAAGCGCCGTGCGCGCACTCGCCGGTAACGGGGACGACGGGCTTTTCGGAAACAGGGAGCAGGGATCATCACCGGAGGACAGCGGTGAAACCACGTAAGGCGTTCTCGGTCGCTGCACTGCTCGCGCTGACGGTCGCGGTGGCCGCCTGCGGGGCGCACGCAGGCGGCGGAGGCGGGGCCGCGCAGCAGGTCACGATGAACGAGCAGCAGGCCGCCGGGCGGGCGGAAGAGATCATTCGGCAGGCGGTGGACGCCATGTCGCCCAAGCCGACACTGGAGCGCACGGGCCCCCAGACCGTCGGTCCCTGCATCGCCAAGAACGACAGCAGCAGTGACGACCGACTGCAGGTCACCCTCTTCTACAAGCTCACCGGGGTTCCCGGGACCGAGGCCAAGAACCTCGTGCTGCAGGCGCGGGACGCCTGGCTGAAGCAGGGCTACAAGTACAACTCGTCGGACGAGGCGGACATGTCCGGCCCCTTCCCCTGGGTGAGTATGCGTACGGAGCCGGACGACTTCTGGATGGAAGGCATCACAGGGGTCCTGGACCGCGACAAGGGCGAGGGCATCGCCAGCCTCAAGGTGATATCGCCCTGCTTCCTCCCGCCGGGCAAGAGCAAGGCCTCGGGAGCGACCCCGGCCAGTCCCGCCGCCGCGTTCGAGGCCCCGTCGGCCGACGATCCCGCCACGCGCCGGGTCCTCGGCCACTCCAGCCGGATCTACGACGCGCTGCAGGTCGGATCGGCGCCCACGCAGCCCGGAGAGGGCCTCAGCACGGTCCGGGACGAGTCGGGGGCGTCGGTCCACCACACCTGGTCGACCGAGCCGCTGCCGGAGGGCGAGAGGGCGGCTGCCGTGGGGCGCGCGCAGACGTTCTTCCAGAGCGCGGGGTGGACCGTGCGCCGGGTGCCGACGGTCGAGGGCACTCCGGCCGTCGTCGCCGGCCACCCCGGAGACCGCACGGTCGCGCAGGTCGCGGCCTCGACCACCGGCGCGGTGCGCGTCGCGGTGACGGCGCCCGCCACCGGTCCGGCATCCGCCGACGCATGACGGCCGGCGCCCCCGTGCCGACGGGCGGGGGCGCCTCGTGGGCACGGCGCCGTTCCCGCCCGCGCCCGGACCGTGCGGGCGCGGGCGGAGAAGCGCCGCGCGCACTCGCCGGTACGGGACGACGGGCTTTTCGGAAACATGGAGCAGGGATCATCACCGGAGGACAGCCGTGAAATCACGTAAGGCGTCCTCGGTCGCTGCACTGCTCGCGCTGACGGTCGCGGTGGCCGCCTGCGGGGCGCACGCAGGCGGCGGAGGCGGGGCCGCGCAGCAGGTCACGATGAACGAGCAGCAGGCGATCGACCGGGCGGAGGAGATCATCCACCAGGCGGTGGACGGCATGTCCCCCCAGCCGACGCTGGAGCGCATGGGCCACGCGCCCGTCAGCGCCTGCATCGCCAGGGACGACCACGGCCCCGACGATCGTGTGCAGGTCACGGTCATCTACAAACTGACGGGTGTTCCGGGGGCCGAGGCCCAGAACCTCGTGCGGCAGGCGCGGGACGCCTGGCTGAAGCAGGGCTACCCGTACAACTCGTCGGGCGAGGTCGATTGGTCCAGCGCCTTTCCGACGGTCTACATGCGTACGGGCCCGGACGATTTCTGGATGGACGCCGTGACCGGTGTCATGGACCGCGCCAAGGGCGAGGGTGTCGCCTCCCTCTCCGTGACGTCGCCCTGCTTCCTCCCGCCGGGCAAGAGCAAGGCCTCGGGGACGACCGCGGTCGGTCCCGCCACGTTCGAGGCCCCGTCCGCCGAAGATCCCGCCACGCGCCCGCTCCTCGCGGCATCCCGCCGGTTTTAAGGACGGGTGAAGTGTTCTCCGCGATCAGTTAAGCGTTGCTGCGAGCGTTCCGACTTCCGGGGTCGTGGCCGGAAGCGGCTGCACGCATGGCAGGCTTGGGGCATGGCCGCGCAGATTTATCCCAGCATCCTGTCCGCCGACTTCGCCCGACTCGCCGAGGAGGCGAAGGCCGTCGAGGGGGCCGACTGGCTGCATGTCGACGTCATGGACAACCATTTCGTCCCGAACCTCACCCTCGGCATGCCCGTCGTGGAGTCCCTGAGCCGGGCCACGGACATCCCGCTGGACCTCCACCTGATGATCGAGAACCCGGACCGCTGGGCCCCGCAGTACGTGGAGGCCGGTGCGGGTTCGGTCACCTTCCACGCCGAGGCCGCGGCGGCGCCCGTGCGCCTCGCGCGGGAGATCCGGGCGATGGGGGCGCGGGCGTCGATGGCGCTCAAGCCCGCGACGCCCATCGAACAGTACGAGGACATCCTCCCCGAGCTCGACATGCTGCTGATCATGACGGTCGAGCCCGGCTTCGGCGGCCAGCCCTTTCTCGACATCATGCTCCCCAAGATCCGCCGGACCCGGGAGCTGATCTCCAAGCACGGCCTGGAGCTGTGGCTGCAGGTCGACGGCGGGGTCTCGGCATCGACCATCGAACGCTGTGCCGAGGCCGGCGCCGACGTCTTCGTCGCGGGCAGCGCGGTCTACGGCGCGGTCGATCCGGCCGCCGCCGTGCGCACGCTGCGTGACCAGGCGGGTGCGGCGATCGCCGCCGCGCCGTGGGCTTGCGACCACTGAGCCAAGGGTTGATGAACAGCTCGGTGAACGGGAGCTGTCCAGGCTGATCAACGGCCGTCGGATCTGACAGGATGAACGGCGAGTCGAGAGTGTGAACACGAGAGTGTGAACAGCAGTGAGGAGAACGCGGTGTCTGCAATGTCGGCGGGACGGTCAGCCCTGCGGATGGGACCCGCGGAGCTGGTGCAGGCGGCGGCCATGGCGCGCCGTTTCTACCTCGAGGGCAAATCGAAGATCCAGATCGCCGAGGAGTTCGGCGTGAGCCGCTTCAAGGTGGCCCGGGTCCTGGAGACCGCCCTGGAGCGGGACCTCGTACGGATCGAGATCCGGGTACCGGCAGAACTCGACGCGGAGCGTTCGGACGCGCTCAGGGCCCGGTACGGGCTCCGGCACGCCGTCGTGGTGGAGTCGCCCGCCGACGCCACCGAGGACGCGCCCGACCCGGAGAACCTGGGCGCGGTCGCCGCCGATCTGCTGGGCGAACTGGTCAACGAGGGCGACGTGCTGGGCCTGGCGTGGGGGCGGTCGACCATTCACATGGCCGCCTCCCTGCACCGGCTGCCGCAGTGCACCGTGGTCCAGCTGACCGGCGTGTACGACGCGGGGACCGCCGAGCGCGGTTCGGTCGAGGCTGTGCGCAGGGCCGCCCAGGTCTCGGGGGGCGACGCGCACCCGATCTACGCGCCGATGCTGCTGCCCGATCCGGCGACCGCGGCCGCGCTGCGCAACCAGACCGGGATCGCGCGCGCCTTCGAGTACTTCGACAAGGTGACGGTCGCGGCCGTCTCCATCGGCTCGTGGGAGACGGGCATCTCCACCGTCCACGACATGCTGACCGACGAGGAGCGGGCCCACTACGCCTCGCTGGGCGTCGCGGCCGAAATGTCCGCCCACCTGTTCGATTCTGAGGGCCGGCGGGTCGGCCGGGACCTCGGCGAGCGGTGCATCACCGTCGAGGCGGACCGGCTGCGGCGGATCCCGGAGGTCGTGGCGATCGCGGGCGGTCTGCGCAAGGCCTCCGCGATCGGGGCGGTGCTCCGGTCCGGTCTGGTGACCAGCCTCGTCACCGACACGGCCGTCGCCGACTACCTGCTGACCGAGTCGGCCCCCGGGCTGCGGCCGGCGCTGGAGCGGGCCGATCCCGACGACCTGTAGCGGCGGATCGGCGGTCCGCCGCCCCGGCTGGTACGGATGGTGCCGGAATTGAGATCCGAACGGCGGACCGCGCGGCGGCCTGCTGGGCGCATACTGGTTCCAATGACAAAGTCAGCAGTACCTCGCCGCCATTTGCCGTCCAGCCCGTTCAAGGCCCCCGTGGAACAGCCCATCCGGCAGTTCAGCGTCGGCGACCGGGTCACTCACGATGAGCACGGCCTCGGCCGTGTCGTCGGAATCGAGGAGGGGATCGCTGTTCTCGTCGACTTCGGTTCGGTCCAGAAGCGAATCCTGAGTCCCTACACCAAGATGGCCGCCCTCTGAGGCGACCGGGCGATTCGCGAGCGAATCGGATATTTGGCACGATCGGTGCATGATCTTTCGGAACGTGCCCCGATCGTTGCTGCGTTTGCTGGGGGCCGTTTTGGTCTGTGCCGCGCTGGTGGGCGCGGTGGGCTGTGGCGGGCAGCAGCCCGCCCCCGCCGCCGCCAGCGCCAGTGCCAGTGCGCGTGGGGCCAGTCCCGGCAGTAGTACCGCTCCCGCATGGGCGAAGGGCATGGCCGTCGTACGGGGCGACGCGCTGCCGCAGCAGGCACGTGACGTTCTCGCGCTCATCGACAAGGGCGGGCCGTATCCGTACCGGCAGGACGGCAGCGTCTTCGGGAACTTCGAGAAGGTCCTGCCCGTGCAGAAGCGCGGCTACTACCACGAGTTCACGGTGCGGACCCCGGGGGAGCGGGACCGCGGCGCCCGGCGGATCGTGGCGGGTGAGGGTGGGGAGTTCTTCTACACGGACGACCACTACGACACCTTCAAGGCGGTTCTCCGATGACCCTGGACCCGCAGCCGCTCGCTCCCGCGCTCGCGGCGGCCGAGGCCGCCGGCTGGGCGACGGTACGGCTGGACCTGGACGGCGTACGGGGCAAGGCGGAGCTGATGCGGCGGTGCGGGGTCGCCTTGCGGCTGCCGGAGTGGGTCGGCGGGAACTGGGACGCGCTCGCGGACGCGATGCGGGACCTGTCGTGGCTGCCGGAAGCCGCGGGGCGGCTGGTGGCCGTGACCTCGTGGCGCGGCTATGCCGCTGCGCGGCCCGGCGAGTGGGAGACGTTGGTGGAGGTGCTGGAGGAGGCGGTCGACTTCTGGCGGGAGCGGGAGGGTGGGCCGGGGCTGACGGTGCTGCTGGCCGAGGCCGGGCCGGCTGCCGGGGCTCCACCCCGGACCCCGCGCCTCAAACGCCGGCGGGGCTGAAAGATCGGGGGTCCGCCCCGGGGCCCGCTCCTCGAACGCCGGAGGGGCTGGGTGGTGCGGCGGGGTGAAGGAT